>VBOZ01000001.1:0-6549 GCA_005893305.1 Candidatus Eisenbacteria bacterium
TGAATAGAAATCAGATCACGAACCCGGGAGCCCCCTAGCGCAGGTCAACGACCCCGCGTCGCCGGCCCTGCACCGACCGCGCGCTAGTGCCGAGGCTCCCGTTTCGTTTGAGGGGACCGACCGCGGGCGGCGCGTGCTCCTCTTCTTCGTCGATGGGGTCGGCGTCGGCGAGGACGACGCGGACCGAAACCCCCTTGCCACCGGCGAGTTTCCATCGTTCCGCCTTACCCGTACCCAGTCCCCGCGCGCCAGTGTGGCAGCACCGACGATGGCGCACGGCCTCGACGCCTCCATGGGCGTTCCGGGCCTACCCCAGAGCGCAACCGGGCAGACCACGATCTTGACCGGCGTGAACGCACCGACCGCCATGGGCAAGCACATCTCGGGGTTTCCCGGTCCCCAGCTCAAGGCGATCATCCAGCAGCATTCGATCTTGAAGCGAATTCGCGAGTCGGCGCGCACGGCAACCTTCCTGAACGCGTTCGGCCCCCGGTTTTTCGAAACCCCCGAGACCATGCGGCGCCTCTCGGCGACCACGCTCGCCACGCTGGCGTCGGGCGCTCCGTTCCGCACCTGGGCGGACCTCCTGGAGGGTCGCGCGGTCGTCCACGACCTGACCCATTGGCGGATGCGGGAGTGGGGCTTCGACCTCCCGCTTCGAACGCCCGAGGAGGCTGGGGCCATCATCGCCCAGGAGACGATGAAGCAGGATTTCGCCCTCTTCGAGTACTTCGAGACCGACCGGGCAGGGCACGACCAGGACCGTTCGCGCGCGATGCGTTGCCTGGCCGACCTCGACCGGGCCCTTCAGGCGGCCCTGGCGCGCCTCGATCTACAGTCCACGATCGTGATCGTGGTGAGCGACCATGGGAACGTGGAGGACCTGAGCGTGAAGACCCACACGCTGAATCCGGCGTTCTTCACGCTGTGGGGGAGCTGGAGACCGGCGTGGGAGCCGAGGCGCTTGACCGACATCGTGCCGCTGATCTGGGAGGCCCTCGGCTTCTCCCAGGGCGACGGGGGCGCCGTCGGCGGAGGCGCGGTCAGCGCAGGCGCTTGATGATGTGCCAGCCGAAGGGGCTGGTCGTCGGGTCGTACTCGGCGATGTCGATGTTCCCGGGGCTGATCGCGAAACCCACGTTTCCGAAAGCCGGAACCATCTGCTTCCGTCCGTATTCGCTCATTAGGGGCGGCACGCCCTCGGCCGCCATCTTGTAGATCCCCGGGGGGCTGTCGTCGGTGTACTTGGCCACCAGCGAGTCGAAGTTAGCGCCCTTCCGGGCCTTGTCCAAGATCTCGTGCGCGAGCTTCATCGCCTCTTCCTTCGTACGCGTGATGTTCTTGCCCGGGACGGAGCCGGAGAAGCCGATCAGGATGTGCTGTACCTCGACGTGCGCCGGCGCGATCGCGGGCTTGACTGGCATCGTTCCGGCGGCGGTCATGGATTTTCCTCCCGATTTGGACTTCTTGGGTTTCTTCGGCTGAGCTTTCGCCTTCGTCCCGACCGGAGCACGGTCGTTGTCCGTGACTTGGCCCCCCTGCTGCGTCGGGGGGTAGTCCGGTACCGCCTTGGTCGAATCCGCCGGACCCGCGCCCGCCACGCCGGTGCAAAGCGCAGCTATGAGGACTCCCGCCAGGATTCGCCCGATCACGCCCACTCCATGCTCAGGGTGATTGTTTCCGCCACCTCAAAAAATGAATACACCGGCGGCCACCACCGTGGTCCAACCTTTCGAAGAAATCACGGCCGACTGGGTGACGTTGAAGGTGCGGACGATGTCGCCGGAGATCTTGAAGACCTGCTCCTTTTCGTCCCAGTTCGCGTTCTCGTCGAACTCGACGCCGAGCGTCGAGGCGAGCATCGAGGCGGCCATGTCCTCTGCGAACTCCCCCGCGACCTCGTCGGTCTGCCCGTAGGCGTGGTGCTCGCTCAGGTACCCGTAGGTGTTCTTGTCAGCCGGCAGCGCGCATCCGATCGAGGCGGCGATGAGCCGCCGCATCTCGTTCGACGCCTGCCGCGCCATCACGCAGAAGGCGATGCTCCCCGGCGCGATGAGCTTGCTGCCCTCCTCCTTGGAAATGATTTTGCAGAGCGGCGGATAAATACTCGAGACGTGCACCAGGTTGAGCCTCTCGATTCCCGCGTCCTTCAAGGCAAGCTCGAACGAGCGCAGCTCGTCGCGATGGCTACCCACACCCTTGGTGAAGAAGATCTTCGTTGGAATCAGGGTGAGCCCCTCCAGCACGCGGCGCCGATCGACGTCCGGAAAGACCGTCGCGGTCTTGGGACCGCCAGGGAGGGTCGTGTCGGTGGTTCGCTTCATTTCGCGTCGATCTCCTCTCGAAGAATGTTTCGTTCCCGCGAACTCACGGATGCTGCCCGGAGGACTCCGCCGCTGCCCGGGCGATGCGGATCGTGACCAAGAAGCGCCGCGGCTCGGCCGTCAGACTGCCCGGGCCGAGATCGAGCGGGACCTGCCGCTGGATTTTCTCGCGTTCTCCCGTGATGTCAACCGGGAGTGTGTAGACGGTATCCAGCCGGGCCACCGTCGAGGCCGGGCCCTCGACCCGCGCCGAGTCGGGCTCCACCTCGGCCGAGCCGTCGATCCAGTAGCCGGAAGGGGCCGCTCCGACGACGCGGGGGGCCACCGGCATGGTCCGGGCCAGCTTGGGCTCGCGCGTGATGTCGATCGTCCGCGGGTCGACGACCTCGGTCACGTCGAGGGACTTGGACAGCTCCGCCGGGATCGCCCGCTCCCGCACGTCCTCGACCGAGATCGTCCTCTGGAAGCGCCCCGGGGATGCCCCCGCCAGGTCGATCGAGAGCGAGGTGTTGGTCAGCTCGAGGCGGATCAGGTCCTTCCATTTCCCCCGAACCTTCACGTTCACCTTCGTCGGAGGACTTCCGACAACTGCCAGCGTGTCGGCAAGGCCGCTCAGCGACACTCCCACCGTGATCCGGGACTCGCGCAGCTGATCGGTGACCACGTGGGCGTAGAAGAGAAGCGCCAGGAGGAGCGAGGCGAGCTTGAGCCCGAGGTTACGGAGGAGGTAATCGCGGACCCGCACCCACATCGTTCGCTAGAACCCCGCTTCCGATTCGGCGCCCAGCTCGACCCAGTATTTCGTGTATTTGGGGTCGACCTCGTCGACCGATTTGCCGCTCACGACCGAGAAGCGAAGGTGCTGATTCTCGCGGACGTCGGGGAAGTAGATCCAACCGAGCCCCTCGCCTTCATGCCCCCAGAGGAGGCGGAACGAATTGAACTGCATGCTATCCCCGGCCGCCACGGTCCGAATGCCCTTGGTCCGGGCGCCGGCGAAGATCCAGAAGAGGGAGGGCTTCTCGACGTAATAGAAGTACCGGAGGGAATCGGGGCTTCCCGGAATTTGATCGATCGGGAGAAGCGCGGCGAACTCGCCTCCCTTCCGGAAGACGAGCACGTTGCCGTGAACGAGCCGGACACGCAGATCGTGGACGCGCTCCGGGCGCGCGCGCATCGAGTCGGGGATATCGGAGAGGAGGCGCACCATACGCACGTCGGCGCTCCCGGTCGCGGACCCTGGACCGGCACCCACAGGGGCCGGCGACGCCAGGAGCACGAGCGCGAGAGTGACCAGGAACAGGAACGCGGCCGCGGGGATTGCCGCGGTCCGCGGTGCGAGGGCGGTTGAGGGTCGATTCATAGGGCGTCTCGCGATCATCCCATGCGTTCTCTCGGAGCGTCAACGGGAACCGGGCGGCGGTGACCCGGATCGTGTAGATTTTCTCGGTATGAACCGTGCGAGCCACACGCTTGGGGTGGTCGGACCGCTCGATCTCGACCTGACGTTCTCTTGCGGTCAAGCCTTCCGCTGGCAGCGTGTGGACGGCGGCTGGAGCGGCGTCATCGAGCGCGCGGAGGTGCTGGCGCGGCCGAACGGAGCCGGCACCCTCGCCGTCGAGATCCTGGGCGAGGATCCAGGCGAGGATTCGCTCCGGCACTATCTGCGGCTCGACGAAGACCCCAGGGTTCACCTCGAGCATGCCGAGGAGCTGCGATCGGTTCCGGGTTTTCTCCCTCTCCTGGGGCTCCGGCTCCTTCGCCAGGAACCATGGGAAACCCTCGCCTCGTTCATCTGCTCCGCCGCCGCGAATATCAGGAAGATCACGACCTGCGTCGAGGGCTTGGCGCGCGCCTGGGGCGATCCGATCGAGGGTTCGACGCGGAGCGCCTTTCCACCGGCCGAGGCGATCGCACGGGTGCGCGAGGCGGACCTCCGAGAGCTGGGCCTCGGGTTTCGGGCGCCCTATCTTCTCGGGACGGCGCGCGCGGTCGCGGCTGGGAGCGCGTGGTCGTGGGAGCGGTTACGAAGCGGCCCCATCGAGGACGCGCGGAAGCGGCTCACCGCCCTTCCCGGCGTCGGCCCCAAGATCGCGGACTGCGTTCTGCTTTTCGGCCTGGATCGGCTGGAGGCCTTCCCCGTCGATCGGTGGATTCGGCGAGCGACGCAGGAGCTCTCCTCCCGTCGGCGGGCTCGCGATCAGGAATTGGCGGACTGGGCTCGGCGATTGGGCCCGGGGCGCGGGTACCTGCAGCAGATCCTGTTTCACCTGAGGCGGACGTCGGGACCTTTGCCGGCGCTCGCGCCGGAGACGCGTCGCCGCCCCGTGACCGCCGGTCGCCCGGCGACCGCGAGGCGTCCGGCCCGCGCGCGATGAGCGCGGCGATTGCGATCTTCGCCAAGGCTCCGATGCCGGGGCGCGTGAAGACGCGGCTCGTTCCGCCGCTCTCGCCGGAAGAGGCGGCGGCCGTCGCGCGCGCCTGCCTCGAAACGACCCTTCGCCGATTCGCTCCGGCGCACGAAGCGCCGATCACGCTCTTCCTGGACGGGGAGCCTGACCGTGCGGTTCGAGAGCTGGTGGGGAGTCTGGGGATCGGGATCGCGCCGCAGGTCGGCGCGGATCTGGGCGCGCGGCTCGAGGCGGCGTTCGGGTTGTTGCGCGAGGGTGGAGCCACAAAGACGGTCGCCATCGGCTCCGACAGCCCCACGGTCGACCCGGCCTGGATCGTCCGCGCGATCACGTCTCTCGACACGCATGACGTCGTGATCGGCCCGACCGAGGACGGCGGGTACTACCTGATCGGGCTGCGCGCCCCTGTGCCGGAGCTATTCAGAGATATTCCGTGGAGCACCGATAGCGTCGCCGGGGCGACCCTCGCGCGGGCGAGCGCGCTCGGCCTAACGGTCGACTTGTTGCCGACGTGGTACGACGTCGACGACATCGCCACATTGCGGCGGGCTCTCGCGGATGGCGCGGAGTACTTCCCGGCTTCGATCCATCGGCTCGTCGCCGACCGTGCGAGCGCGGTCACCGCGTCGAATCCTGGCTCTCCTTCACGGGCGCGTTGATCTGGAATTGAGCTTCCGTGCCGCTCCGGATCGCCTCGTCCAGCCGGCGATCGTGCCCGTAGACATCGTCCCGGAACTGGACCAGCCCGCTGCCATCCACCCAGGCGGTCCAGTAGAGGATGTGCACCGGGACCGGCTCCGGTAGCCGGATCGCCTTTCGCTCGCCGGAGTCGATGAGAGCCTGAATCCGGTCGCGAGACCCATCGGCCGTTCCCCGCAGCAGGTAAACCGCCAGATCCATGGGCCGCTCCACGCGGATGCATCCGTGGCTGAAGTCCCGCTCCTTCACGCTGAACAGGTGACCGGCCGGGGTGTCGTGCAGGTAGACGTCGTGCTCGTTGGGGCACATGAACTTGATTTTCCCGAGCGGGTTCGTGGGACCGGGCTCCTCCCGGAGCAGGTACGGCTCGCCTTCCTCGCCTATCTTCCCCCAGTCGACGTCGGACGGATCGACCTCGGCGGCGTCCTCTTGAGGGCCCGACAAGACCTTGATCTGATTCTGCTCGAGGTAGGTCCTGTCGTCCCGGACAAGGGGCGCGATCTCGTCCTTGGCGATATCCCGCGGAATATTCCAGTACGGGTTCAGCTCGACGTACGTGATCTTGCCGCTGAAGAGCGGCGTCGGGCTGCCCCGCTTTCCGACGACCACCCGCATGTGAAGCACGGATCGCTCCCCCTCCATCACGTCCAGCGTGAAGTCGGGCACGTTGACCACGACGTAGCGTTTCCCCAAATCCTGAGGGAGCCACCGGCGGCGGGCCATGTTGAGCTGGATCTGCCTGACTCGGGCCCCGACCGGAACGTTCAACGCGTCAAGCGTCGCCGGGCCGACGACGCCCGTCGACTCGAGGCCATGGCGCGCCTGAAACACCATCACCGCGCGTTCCAGGGGCGGATCGAAGCTTCTCCCCCTGTCGCCTTTCGAGAGGTCGCCGGAAGCCCGAAGCCTTGTCCGTAGGAGCGGGACCCGAGGGTCCACGCGCCCGAGCCTAAGCGGAGGTCCCGAATGGATGAAGCCCCATCCGCCTTCCTGCTCGATCCCGGCATAGAGGACGAGCGCGTCCTTGAGTCGATGGTAGTCCGGGTCTCGAGGAAGGAGGCCCAAGAGCGCGCGTCTGACACCATGCCGGGAGGTGGCCACCTGGAGATTTCCGA
>VBOZ01000001.1:6583-84152 GCA_005893305.1 Candidatus Eisenbacteria bacterium
GTCGTGATCGACCGTCGCCGTGGATACGCGGCCGTTCAAGAGATGGTTCGCGTACTGGAAATAAGTGTAGGTGAGTCGAAGATCGAGGTTCGCGAGCGCCTGTGCCGGGGGCGCCTCCGAGAGAAGGCCGTTCCGGTCCAGCCTCTTGATCCGGACCTCGAGCGTGTCGACGTCGTAGTCCTTTGGATTCAAGCCCTCCAGGGTGGCCGCGCGAAGGGCCTCCGCCAGCTCGTAGCTCTGCCGGTCCGGACCGCGGCCATCGCTCCACGCTGGCCGATAGGACCTCTTCCTATAAAATTCCGCTACGAGCGCCCAGTTGCGCGCCCGCTCGGATCCGTCCGACTTCGAAAATGAGAGCTCCCTCCGGTGCACGCGCTCCCGAATGAGATTGGCGACTTGGCCGAGCGGTGCCTGAGCTTCCCGGATTTTCAGCACGATCAGCGCGCAGATCCCGACGAGCAAAAGCGCCGCCACGAGCGACAGGACCGGTCGCTTCATCATGTTGCTCCCGTGGCATCCGCCCTGCGGGGTCGCCCCATCAGCGGAAGAAGGGCCAGGCAGACCAGTCCGAACGCCGCATCAAGGGCCAGGGTCACCGGGTAGCCCCAGCGCTGCAACGAGTGCCCCTGCCATGTGGACGTGTACGAGTAGACCAGGTTGCACATGGCCATGTAGGCGGTGAATTGGGTCGCGGCGACGGCTGGTGTGGTGACGTCCATGTAGATCGCGGTTCCCACTCCGTACATCAACCCCAGGAACACCGAATACGTCAGCGTCAGCGCCCAGAATACCGACACGAGATCCGCGGGCACGATCGGGCGGTGCGGCGCCTGCGGGCTGATCGGCATGATCCAGTGGAAGCGCTGCATCATGAACGCCATGACGAACGTCGCCACGGACATGCCGGTGATGAACAGGGCGAGCGTGCGGCGGCGGCCGAATCGATCGGAGAGCCAGCCTCCGAGAATACAGAAACCCGCCGCCAGGGAGGAGCTGCAGAGGCCGAGCACCCCGATCTGTCTGTCGGTGAGGCCCAGCTCGACCGCGAGATTGGACTGGAGCGAGAGCGAGAGCGCGTATCCGCCCATCGGGAGGAGAGCCAGGAAAATGGCGACGAACGCCGCGCGGCTCCCCGTGAAGGCGCGGCCCGTGTCGCGCACGAAGCGGCCGAGCTCGCTCCTGATGGCGGCGATGCGCGGACCGGTACGAACGGCCCGCGGCGGTCCGGGGGGTTCCCGCATGGGGACGGGCACGAGCAGGGTGACGAGCGCGATCGCCGCCGCGACGACGAGGAACGTGGTTCGAAACCCGATCAGAGGGGTGAGGAGCAGAACACCGGAGCCGCCGAGCGCGATGCCGACGTAGTTCCCCCCGTACATGAGCCCGTTGGCGAGGCCCCGCTCCTCGGCGCTGAGAACGTTCACGGCGAGCGCGTCGATGGCCACGTCCTGCGTCGCGCTAAACACGTTGTGGATCAGAATGACCGCGGTGAAGAGCCAGAGGTTGTTCTGAAAGCTCACCGGCATCGCCGCGAGAATGGTCACGACCATCATGGTCTGAGTCAGGAGGATCCACATGCGCCTCCGGCCCCATCGGTCGCTCGACAGCACGTCCACGAACGGACCGAACGCCCACTTGATCGCCCAGGGAATGTAGAGAATCCCGATGAACGACCCGATGGCGGCGGGCTCGAGCCCTTGGCGGCGCATCTGGGTCGCGACGGCAGTCCCCGTGAACCCGGAGGGCAGCCCCTCGGTGAGGTAGAGCAGGAAGAACGCGGCCAACCGTCCGCGCCGGGATGCCAAGAGATCGGGAAGGCGCATGGACCGCGAAACTGCGGGCCGTGCGGGGGGAAGTCAAGAGTGCGAGCTGCGGCGAAGGGACTAGATCAGCAGAGCGAGAGGCGCGGCTGCCAGCTTAGGAACCCTTCTTCAGCATCTCGATTTGCGCCCGCACGGCACCGGCGTGCTCACCCTGGGGGTCGAGCTCCAGGTAGCGCTCCCATGCCCGAATCGCGCCGGCGTTGTCCCCCAGAGTCGCGGCCACGACGCCGAGATTGAGCCACGCGTTCAGGTGGGTGGGCTTCTCGCGCGTCACGCGCTCCAGCTCCTTTCGCGCGATGTCATCCTGCCCGAGGCTGTGGATCGCGACCGCCATGTCGACGCGGACGTCCGCGTCCCCGGGCGATTTCTTGAGCGCGCGCTGGTAGTGGTCGATCGCCTTCTGCCACTGGCCGGAATCGAAGAGCAGATTGCCGAACCCGATATTCGCTTCGAGATCGTCGGGGTCCCTCGCGAGGGCCTGACGGTATTTCTGGACCATGGCGACCACTTGCGGCGGCATTTGTGGCGGCATCTGCCCGCCGCCCATCGCGGCGCCTCTCATGACATCGGACGGGCCCTTCGGCATTCCGCCTTGATCGCGTGGGCCGACCGCGCCATGGAGCGCGTAACCGACCGCCCCGCCGCAGGCGAGCCCGATCACGAGGAAGAGCCATGACGGGCCCGGCGACCCGCCCGGGGCCGTCTTTCGCGCACCGGGCAGCGCGCCGCCTCTCGTACCCTCGGGGCGCGATGAGGACGGCCCCGCCGCCGCAGGGGCGGCGACCAGATACGCTCCGCAGGCGTCACAGCGCGAAAATCCCGCGGGCAAACTCTCGCCGCAGCGGGGACAGGAAAACGTGTCCATCGAGGCAGGTGTCATGGGGCGGAGTCTACGCGCGCGCGGGGTCGAGTCAATACTTGACGCTGCATCCGTACGGTTGCGTCGCCGCGGTTTCGACCTTCTTCCCGGACATGGCCGAGTCCAGAGCCGCGACCAGATAGTTCTTAGCGGTGGCGATGTCGGCCTTGTCGGTCGACGGCGTATCGTCGATCGCCCCGTTGTAGACGATCGTTCCCTCCGGATCGATCACGAACATGTGGGGCGTGGTCTTCGCCCCGTACGCTTTTCCGGCGCTCCCCTTCGGGTCGAGCAGGAAGCGGGTCGGCGCCGCGCCCTTTGCCTCCAACAGCGTGTTGGCCTCCTGCCCGGTCACATACCCTTGCTTGCCCTGGGCCGAGGAGCAGATCGAGAGCCACACGACTCCCTTCTGGGTATAGGCCTTCTGCAGCTTCTGCATGTTTCCGCTGCCGTAGTGCTTGCCCACGAACGGACACTGGAAGTTCACCCATTCCAAAACGACGAACTTGCCCTTGAACGCCTCGAGCCGAACTACCTTGCCGTTGGAATCCTTCAGCTCGATCGGCGGCGCCTGCTTTCCGACGATCGCGGCTGCGTTCGCCGCGGAGGCCGACGCGAGAAGCACGATGCAGGCGAACGTTGCGAATCGAATCATGGACTCTCTCCTGTCTGATGAAGGTCCGGTGGAGCGGCGCCTGTGGTGCCCATATACCCCCGGGTCGTCCCCGGCGGTTCCTGCCCGGTACGACTCATGCCCGACGGAGCCTTGCCGCGATGCGCCAAAGGAGCACCAGGCCGACGCCCAGAAGGGCAAGCATCGCGACGTAGTAGGTCCTCGGGAGCGACCTTCGCTGCGGCTGCTTCGGTGCTGGTGCCGGGTCGCCAAGACTCACCGGGACGTCGACGCTCAGCGCGGTCCGCCGCGCCCTCGCCCCCACGCGATTGTCGAAGACAAGAACGCCGGTCAGGCGCTGCGGCGGCCGCTGCGCATTGGGGTCGGGCGTCATGGTGATCCGGCATCCGCCCGGGAAATGCTCGAAGCCATGGGGAGCCGCGAGGTCCACGACGAGCGGCTGGTCGACAAAGAAGTACGCCCCGCGTGACGAGAATCCGGCCGGCGTCCGAACCGAGAGAGAGATCGCGCGCGGCCCGGCCTCGGCGGAAAACGACCAGTCCGATAAGGTCCGAGACATTCGAGATCGGGTCTCGGCGAACAGGGACGCCGCGCGGCCGGGCCGCGGCGACCCCGACCGCACAGGGAGCGTGAGGTCGAGCTCCGCCGAGCCGGGGAGGCAGACGTCACTGCACTCGAGCCAGTCGAAGGTGCCCGCGATGGTGACGGAATCCGCGGCGATCCGGCTTGGCGGCGTAATGAGAATCGGGAGGAGAACCTCTCCCTCGTAGCCGTAGCTCATGACGGGTCCCGCCGGAATTCGCTCGGGTACCGGCCACTGGATCGGTCCCGCCGAAAAGCCGTCGGGCAGCCTCCACTTGATCCGGGGCGGCAGCCCGGCGTCGCCGGGATTCTTCCAGTACGTGTGCCAGCCCGCCCGCATCCTCATGACAAGGCCGACCGAGAACGGCCTGCCCGGCTGGATGTCGACCTCTTCGGACACGAGGACCACCTTGACGTTCCGGCTCGCGCCGGTCGGGCCGCCCCGCGCTGAAACCGCCACCGCGACCGCCACCGCGACCGCGACCGCGAGCAACCCGGCCACGAGGGCTCTCGACATCCATCGTGTCGATTTCAAGGGCGGGACCTCTTTCCGATCGCCATGCGCCGTGATGGTACATCACTGTCGCCGCTCCTCGCCCGGGCGCGCCGCGGGCAACCCCCATGAGCCACTACCCACGCCCGAACCGTCTTGCCGCGCTGACGCCGCTCGGCTAAACTTCGCGCATCGTCGACCAATCGCCACCCTTCCCTTCAAGCTGGATCGTCGCGCAGGTCTATGGCGCAAACGTGGAGCTCTGGGACGGGCACGCGATTCATGAGGCGATCCTGGCTCGCCACCTCAAGTCCGAGGCGGGGAGCCGGCACGCCAATCCGCTCGCGGTCGGCGATGAGGTCGAGGTCGAGCCGGGTGAGCCCGGCGGCCCCATGCGCGTTGTCTCGATCGCTCCCCGCCGTACGTTCCTGGAGCGCTCCACGGGCGATTCGCGGGGACGTACCCAGATTATCGCCGCCAACGCGACGCAGGCGGTGATCATCTCCTCGCTCGCCGAGCCGCCGTTTCGCCCGGGCCTGGTCGACCGCTGGGGGCTCTTGGCTCGCCGCGGAGGGCTCGTCCCGGTCCTCTGCCTCAACAAGGTCGACCTCGGCACCCACGAGGAGGCCGAGCGTGCGATCGCAGAGGCGGCGATCCCGCTCGAGGCGGTGACGGTGAGCGCGGAGAACGGCTCCGGGGTGGACCGGCTCTTGGAGCTCACGGCGGGGCGCGTATCGGTGTTCGTGGGGCATTCGGGGGTCGGGAAATCGTCGCTCTTGCGGCGTCTCATCCCGAACGCAGACGCCCTCGTCGGTACAGTCAGCGCGAAGAATCTGAAGGGACGGCACACGACGACCAGCTCGCGACTCTACCCGCTCCCGGGAGGCGGCATCGTGATCGATACGCCGGGCGTGCGGAGCGTTCAGCTCGGGCAAACCGACGTGGCCGAAGTGGCGGCGGTCTTCGACGAGATCGCGGAGGCGCCGCCGTGTCGCTTCCGGACCTGCACCCACCGCACGGAGCCCGGGTGCTCGATCCTGGCAGGCGTCCAGTCGGGCGTCGTTCCGAGCGCGATCTACGCGCGCTATCGAAAACTTCTCGAGGAGGCCGAGGTAAAGTGACGGACGTTGCCGACATCGAATCGCATCTTGGCGAGCTGATGATGGTGGGGCTGCCGGGCACCGAGTTGACATCGGAGCTCGCGGCGGACCTGCGCCGGATCCAGCCCTCCGGAGTGATCTTCTTCGCCCCCAACTTCCCCGACGCGGGCACGGCGGCGCGCTTCACAAGGGAAGTTCACGCGCGCGTCGGATCGGCGGACCTCCCGGCGCTCGTCGGCGTCGACGAAGAGGGCGGCATGGTTTCCCAGATTTCCGGCTTCTGGGAAGTTCCTCCGAGCGCCCGCGCGGTCGCGGCCTCGGGTGGGCCGCCGCTCGTCAAGGATCTCGCGCACCGCACGGCGCGCCGGCTTCTCGCGCTGGGCGTGAATCTGAATTTCGCCCCGGTCCTCGACATCCACTCCAACTCCGCGAATCCGGTGATCGGGATCCGCTCCTTCGGCACGACCGCATCGCAGGTGACCGCGTGCGGCCGGGCCGCGGTCGAGGGCATGCAGGCGGCGGGCGTCATCCCGGTCGTGAAGCACTTCCCCGGCCATGGGGACACGTCGGTCGATTCCCACATCGATCTGCCGCGGGTCGAGGTGCCGATCGCGACGCTCGCCCTTCGCGAGCTTCGCCCGTTCGAAGCCGCGATCCAGGCGAGCGTGCCGGTTGTGATGACCTGCCACGTCGTCGTCCCGGCGCTCGACCCGGATCCGGACCGGCCGGCGACGCTCTCGCGGCCCATCGTGACCGGGCTCCTCCGCGAGAAGATGGGGTTCGCGGGCGTCGTGGTCACGGACGCGCTGGAAATGGCGGCCGTCACCTCGCGAGGATCCTTCGGCGAGGTCGCGGTGCAGGCGATCGAGGCAGGATGTGACCTTCTTCTCTACTCCAAGCTCGCGCCGGGCCCCGACGAGGCGCTTCAGGCGATCCAAGCGGCGCTCGGCTCGGGACGGCTCACGCCGGAGCGGATCGGCGCCTCGATCGCGCGCATCCGTCGCCTCCGGTCGGGGGGCGCCGCGCGCCCGCGCGAGTGGAGCTCCGCTCTCGAGCGCGAGGCGCGCAATCTGATTCCCGAAGACGAATTGGAACGGGTCGCCGAGGGGGCGCTCCGGGTGCTTCGCCAGGGCGCGGGCGGTGTGCCGCTTCGCCCCCCGATCGACGTGCTCGAAGTGAACCGGCCCGAGTCGCGCGCCCCGATCGCCGACCTGATCCGCGCGCACGGCGTCACCGCGAAGGAATGGGGACCGGATCCGGCGACCTGGCCCCGGCGGATCGTGGGAAGCTCGCTCCTCACGGTGGCGGCCCGCGGTTCCTTGAGCGCGGAGCATGAGGATCTGGCGCGGAAGTGGCTTCAGCGCTTTCCCGAGACGGTAACCGTCGCTTCCCTGAACCCGCACGCGACGGACGGGTGGCCCGAGGCGCGGACGCTCCTCGTCACCTTCGACAACACGCTCGCCAGCCGTCGCGCGCTCGCGAAGCGCCTCTCCGTCTCCGCGGTGCCCGCGCGGAAATGAATCGGGCCCCCCGGCTTCCCGGGAGGCCCGTCTCGCTGTAACCGCGGATGCCGCCGATCGCGGCGCGCGGAGTCTTCCTTAGACCTTGTCCTTGCCCTTCGCGCAGCAGGCAACGCCCTTGTCGCCGGCGGCGATCGCCTTCGCGAACTGCGCCTGAACCTTGCTGCCCTCGCCCTTGTACGTGTTCTTGAATCCCGCCGCCGCGATCGCCTTGGCGATTTCCTTCTGGCTGACGTTCTTGTCGGCGATGATGTACGCGGTGTGGGTCGTGAGATCGACGTGCGCGCAAGCGACGCCGGCGTGTGCCATCGCGGCCTTCTGGACGCCCTCGATGCAGGCCTCGCAATGGGCCGTCGGCACCGCATAGCTGTAGATCGCCTGGTTCGCCTTCACGCCGCATTCCTTCGCGGCCGTGGCGTTCGTGTTCGTGTCCTTCGCGCTGCAGTGCGAGCCCGCGGAGGCGGACTTGGCGCCCTCCGACGAGCAGCTCTTTCCGCCGGCCCACGATGTGGCCGCGAGGCAGACGGCGAGGAGCGATAGGACGCTGATCTTGGCAAGGGTCTTCATGTCTTCATCTCTCCTTGTGCGGGTTCAACTGCGGTGTTGTCCGGCTGGCAAAAGGATACCCCGGCTCCGGCCTCCGGTGTCCAATCAATTCGAGTTCGCGCGGAGATGCTGGTTCTTATAAGTCTCGATGCCGTTGGCGAGTAGCTCGGCGAACTTGGCCTGGAACTGCGCGTCCCTGAGGATCGCGGCCTCCCGGGGGTTCGTGACGAACGCAGTCTCCACGAGCACCGAGGGAATCTCGGGCGCCTTGAGGACCACGAACCCGGCCTGCTTCACGCCGCGCGTCACGAGCCTCGAGTCGGCTCCCACCGCGTCGATCAGGACCTCCGCCAGCTCGCTGCTTCGCCGAATGGTGTCGTTCTGCCTCAGGTCGAAGAGAATCGAGAGGAGGTCGTCTCCCGTGTCGGGAGAGACGCCGCCCACGAGGTCGGCCGCGTTTTCCTTCTCCGCCACGTTGCGCGCCGCCTCGTCGGTCGCGCCGGTCAGGGAGAGGAAGTAGATCTCGGTACCCGTCGCGTCCCGATCCCGGCTCGCGTTGCAGTGGATGCTGATGAGGAGATCGGCCTGGTACCGGCGGGCGAGGTCGACGCGATTTCGAAGCGGGATGAAGTAGTCGCCGGAGCGCGTCAGGACGGCGCTCACGCCGGGCATGAGGTCGAGCTGGGCCTTGAGCTTCTTGGCGATCGAGAGGGTGATGTCGGCTTCCTGGAGCCTTCGGTGGCCGATGGCCCCGGGATCTTCGCCCCCATGCCCCGCGTCGATCGCGACGATCAACTTCTTCGACTGCTTGAGCTCCGTCACGCGCCGCGTGATCGCTTGCTCCACTTCCGGATTGACCGGCGCGGGAACGTCGATCACCAGCCGGTCGGGATTCCCGTCCACCGCGGCGAGGAAGAAGCCCAGCGGGGTCGTGGCGCGCTGGAGCCGGATCCGGATGGCGCAGCCCGAGTCCGAGACCGCCGGAAAGATGTCGGCCACGAGGCTATCGCCGACGAACTCGGTCGAGACGGCCGGCGATTTCCGGGTCATCGGGAGGTAGACCTCGAACGTCAGGGAATCGGCAAAGCGGTAGCGCGGTCCCCCGGCCGGGGGACCGGTCAGGTCGAAGACGAGCCGGGTGTGGTCGGGCGCGGTCCAGTAGCGTATCCGGGCCAGCTCCGGCGCCGGCCCCGACGGCTTCGAGGTCGTGGCGGCACGCCGGACCGGCGCGCTCGGCGCCAGCACGGCCGCGGCCACGATGCCCAAAACGATGAGGCCCGCCCGGGCCCCCGCCCGGCGGGGACCCGATCCGGGCCTCGGAGTTCGTTGCTCGCGCATGCCGCTCAACGGCGAGAGCTCATTCCTCAGGCTGAACCGCGATGAACTGGGTGCTGTCGCCCCGCTTGATCAGCAGGACGACCGGCTTCTTCGCGTTCTTGGTCCGGGCCTGCTCGAGCGCGTCATTGTATTCGAACACGTCCTTGACGGCCTTGTCGTTCACTTCCTTGATCACGTCGCCGCGCTGGAGCCCGGCGTCGTCGGCCCCGCTCCCGGGCGCCACCTCGACCACGACGACACCCTCCTTCTCACGGAGGTTGTTCTCCTTGGCGAAGTCGCCGTCCACGGGCTCGACGGCCATCCCGAGCCAGGTCGCAGGCGTCACTTCCTGCTTCCGCAGCACGTCATCGCCGGGCCGCTCGGCGAGCGTGACGTAGAGCTCGCGCGGCTGGCCGGCGCGGAGGATGTCGACTTTCACTCTCTTCTTCACGGGCGTGTCCGCGACGAGGAAGCGGAAGCGCTGCACGTCGTCCACGCGCTTGCCGTCGAAGGCGGTGATGACGTCCTTCACCTTGAAGCCCGCCTGCGAGGCCGGCGTGTCGTTCGAGACGCTGCCGACGAGAATGCCCTTCGAGTCCTTGATTCCCCACGTCTCCGCGAGCTCGGGCGTCAGCTCCTGCGGCATGATGCCGAGGTAGCCGCGGGTGACCTTGCCGCTCGCGATGAGCTGCTGCGAGATGTTCTTCGCCAGGTTGATCGGAATGGCGAACCCGATCCCCTCACCCGACGGGTTGATGGCGGTGTTGATCCCGATCGCCTCGCCCCGGATGTTGAGGAGCGGACCACCGCTGTTTCCGAAGTTGATCGATGCGTCGGTCTGGATGAAGTACTGATACGCGGGCGATCCGCCCACGATGGAGAGATTGCTGCGGCCCTTCGCGCTGATCACGCCCACCGTGAGGGTGCCGTCCAGCTCGCCCAGCGCGTTCCCGATCGCGATCGCCCAGTCGCCGATCCGGATCTCATCGGAGTCGCCCAGCGGGACCGAGGGCAGGGCGCCGGCGCCGTCGATCTTGATGATCGCGACGTCGGTGCTCGGATCGGCGCCGACGACCTTCGCCTTGAATTTGCGATGGTCGCTCAACGTGACCATGATATCGGACGCGTCGCGCACGACATGGTTGTTCGTGAGGATGTGCCCTTCCTTATCGATGATGAAGCCCGAGCCGCTGCTGGGGATCTTCATCTGCTGCGGCGCCTGCTGCTGTCCCCGCGGACCTTGAGGGGTCTCCGGGAAGAGGCGGCGGAAGAAGTCGCCGTACGGCCCCTCGAACTGATTTCCCTGGCCGGTTCCCGCGTCGACCCTCCGTTTGCTCTCGATGCTCACGACGCCAGGAAGCGTCCGGTCCGCGATCTGGGTGAACGGGCTTTCGAGCGCGGTGACGGCCTGCGTGCCGTTCTCCTTCGCGTTCGACTGGGGCGAGAGGTTCAGCTGGCCGGACAGGATGAATCCGACGACGATACCGACGATCAAGAGGCTCCCGGCCAGAAGCAGAACCTTGGCCGCACGTATTGTTTCCTTTGATTCCATTCTTCCCTCCACGAAATTCCACGGCGCCCCGACGTTACGGGGCCTATAAATCGATTGAGGCTGGCGTCCTTTGATCCGGGGCGGGGGCTTCCGCCGCTCCGCCTTGGCGCAGTCGCGCGAGCTCGGCTCGCTTCGTTTCGATCGCTTCCTCGACCGCGTCGATCCGGGTGCGGAGTCGAAGCGCCTCTTCGTCGGATTCGATCTCGGCCGCCGCGCTATTTCTCCAGAGCGTCAGGGCTCGCTCGCCGAGGCTGGCGAGCGCTTGGGATCGATCGCGACGCAGCGATATCAGATCGACGCGAATGACGCCGATCTGGACCGCGCGCTTGGCTCCCCGGCGCGTGCGATCGGAGACCGTGCGAACCTCGTCGGTCACCTTCGCCCAGAATCCGCTAGGACCAGCCATAAACCCTCGTCTGACAGGCACTTGTTGGAACCACTCTAGGAACCGCTCTTCAGGCCTGTCAAGCGGGTATTACCCGTTGATTCGAAGCAGGGTTCCGCGTGCTCCCGGCGGCCACTGTCTTGCGGCGGAGCCGAGCCCCCCTATACTGACGCTTCATGCCCCAACCAGGGTGCGCCTATTTCATCGCCGATGCTCATCTCGGCCAAGGGTCCGCAGACTCTAACCGAGCGCGAGAGCGCGACCTGCTGGCATTTTTCGACCGGGTGGCGTCGGAGCGGGCGGCCCTCTACGTGAACGGCGACCTGTTCGACTTCTGGTTCGAGTACGGCCACGCCATCCCGAAGCGCTTCGTGCGGGTGCTCCAGGCGTTGGGGGAGCTGCGGCGCCGGGCGGTCCCTGTTACGTATGTCGGCGGAAATCACGACTTCTGGATCGGGAACTACCTGGAGCGCGAGCTTGACGTCACGTTCGCCGACGAAGCGCTGACGCTGGAGCTCCAGGGACGCAGGATCTTCCTCGCCCACGGGGACGGCCTGGGTCCGGGCGACCACGGCTACAAGCTCTTGAAGCGCTTGCTTCGAAACCGGCTCGCCCGCGGCCTCTTCCGCTGGATCCACCCGGACGTGGGAATCCCTCTCGCCACCACCATATCGCACACGAGCCGCCACCACGCGCCCCGCGCCGCACAGACCGAGGCAGCGCTCGTGGAGCGGCTGGCGCGGCCCTGGTTCGGCCAGGGGTACGACGCGGTCGTCATGGGGCACTTTCACGTGCCGCTGCACCATCGGGGAGCCGACGGCGAATTTCTGATCCTGGGCGACTGGCTGGAGCGGAGGAGCTACGCCCGGCTCGAGGAGGGGAAGTTCTCTCTCTTAGAGTTCAAAGGGAGCGGCGCCTAGCGGGAGCGCGCGCTTCGGACGGCGCGGTCTAAAAGACGCCCGTGAGGGAGAAGAAGTGCGTCGTGCCGAGGTCGGAAGAGAGCGGCACGAGCGCGTAGTCGAAGTGGATCCAATCCTTCACGAGGCCGAGCCCGAAGCTCACGCTCTCGTCGTCGTAGCCGAACTTCCCCCCGACGCGAAGGGCCAAGCGATCGCGGTACGAGTACTCCGCCCCGGCGTGAACGTGGGTCTTGTCGTCCCTGGCCTTCCGGATCTCCGTGGTCAGGGTGCCGCGCCCCTGGAGGCTGGGAAGCTGTCGGCTCACCGCCGCGCCGGCCCGCCACGTGAGCGGGATCGGGAACGTCACCGAGATGAATTTCGCGTCGCTCCCAAGATTTTGTACCGCCGCGCCGAAGGAGACGCCCGTCTCGCCCAGCCGATACCTCGCTCCGACGTCGCCGGTGACCGCGGTGGCGTCCCACTGGTCGATCATCTCGCGGATATAGCGGACCGCCACGCCGGCATCGAGGCCCTCGTAGACGCGGGCGCCGTAGGCGCCGGTGACCGCGATGTCGTTGAATCCGTAGTGCCCCGTCAGGACCCCCGTGTCGTCGCGCCTCTCGAACTCGCTCGAGTAGAAGCCGGACATTCCCACCCCCAGTGCCCCCGGACCTAAGTGCCCCCCCACCGCCACGAATTCCTGGCGGAAGTCCTGGATCCACTCGTTGTGCATCGCCGTAACCTGGGTTCCCGAGATCGCGGCGAGGCCGGCCGGATTCCAATAGATCGCGGTCGGATCGTCTGCGAGGGCGACGTAGGCGCTCCCGAGCCCCATGGCGCGGGCTCCCACCCCGAGCTTTAGGAACGCAAATCCGGTCTCTCCCGGCGCCGCGAGCGCCGTTCCCGGCAGGGCAAGGATGAGGAGGGTTAGGGCGACCGCGGGCTCACGACGGCATCGGCGCATGAATCTCTCCTTGGGGCCGCTCATCGAACGACGGCCAGGCTCGCGAATTGGATTTCGGTTCCCTTGCTCGACCGCACTTCCACGCGGCAGAGGTACACACCGCTCGCGGCCGACCGGTGATCCCAGGGTACCGCGTGTTCGGCCGATCCGGCGAGATTTCCGGCGCCCACCGGCAACTCGGCGACCGTGGATCCCGTGGGGTCGAGGATGCGGATCGAGACCGACGTCGCCGCCTCGGCGAGCCGGTAGTGGATGGTCGTGGTCCCCGAGAGAGAGGGGTTTGGGTAACCGTACACCGCCGTTAGGTTTTGGGTCCCGCCGCCGGGGCCTGCCGGGCCCGTGGCCAGCACCGCATTCCGGGTCGCGGAGTTCCGGTACTGACTCCAGGCGAGCGCGGAGGCGGGGATCGCGATCGGGGTGTCCCGCACGGTAATCGTTGTTTGGGTCGGAGAGGCGTCGAACGACTCCATCCACTCCGCCGTTCCGTTCCCGTCGAGGTCGAGGAGCATCGGGGGCGAGCTCGCGCCGGTACTCCCCAGCTCCACGAACTCGCGGATCGGGGACCCGTCCGCGCGAAACGCGGGGCGGCGGCCGTCCGGGAGGATCGCGATCACGTCGCGGATCCCGTCGCCGTCCACGTCCGCGACGAGCGGCGGCCAGAATCCCGCGGTGTCGGCGGAGGCGAACGGAGCCGCGGCGCGCACCGGATACCCGGATCGAGGCGAGCCGCTGTAGTGGATTGCCGCGACACGGACATCATCCCCGGTCTGGAGCAGCTCCGGATAGCCGTCCTTCTCCAGGTCGCCGAGGGAGATCTCGGAGATCCGTCCCGATCCCTTGGGCGGCGTCGGCCACCCCGCGATCTCGGCGAAGCGGACATAGTCGGTCGGCGGATCGCCCGGACCGTGGGGGAGGAGGGTGAGCTGGATCGCGTGGAACGAGCCCAAACGATCGGCGAGCATGATCTCGAACTTGCCGTCCCGGTTCACGTCGGCGAGCACGGGAGCCGAGAGCGCGACTCCCGTATAGATCATGTAGTAGACGAAGTCATCCGGGGTCTTCGGCAGAGCGCTATCGTTCAGGATCTCCCAGTTCGCGATCGAGAGGCCGCTGGCCGCCCGGTCGCCGGAGCCAGTCGCGACGTTCGTGACGATCACCTCGGGGAGGCCATCCCCGTTCATATCGACGGCGGCCGGAGGTCCATCGGTCGAGCCGCCCATTGGGAGCGTGAATACCTGGCGAGAGCCGCCCGACACTTTGACCGCCCTTAGTGTGGACCCTCCCAATTGCGAAGGCGACGCCGTGGAGCCGGTCACGATTTCCATCGGGCCGTCGCCGTCCAGATCGACCAGGATCGGCTGGGCGCGCGTCGAGATCAGGGCGGACCCTGCGACGAGGATCCCGGTCGTGAGCGGGTCGCTGTCGCCGTCCATCACCTCAGTGCCGTTCGCGTGAAAGGCGTAGATCGCCCCGTTCAGTGTCTGGAACACGATCTCCGGACCGGCCACGCCGTCGATGTCCCCGACGCAGGGACTGGATGTCGGCGCGGACGCGGTCGTTGCGAACGCGGTCGGGATCGCGTCGCCGTCCAGGAAGTCGGTGCCGTCGGGCTCGAATACATAAATCGCCCCGGTATTGTTGAGGCGCTGCACCGGGACGATCAGCTCGAGCGTCCCGTTCCCGTCCAGATCGGCCGCGACGGTGGGCAGATTTCGGATGAGCGCGTTGCTCAGCGTCTTGGGCCATCCCGCCCGCGTATGGTCGAATGAAACGTTCAGCGTCATCACGCTATCGGGCACGCTGATCCCGGTAATGGAAATCCCCGTTCGCGCGTTGCCGTAGGCCGCGGTCGATGGCGTCGTGCTCGGTGTGACGTGATCCCGCCAGCCGGCACGCCACACATCGTCGGGGCTTCCCCCGCTCAGGCTCGTCGGCGGCACATCGAGATCCTCGATCCCGTCCGCCTCCACGACGTCGATTCCCTTCCGCTGCGTGTCGCCTTCCACGACATTGTCCGCGAGGCCGGCCTCGATCTTGGCGTCGTCGACGTGATAGATCAGGATGCCCGAGCCGCTCTGGTAGGTTCCGGCGTCGCACCCGGCGCCGCTCGGCGCCGTCATGTTCGCTGGGGTGAAGAAGTCGAACTCCGCGCCCGCGTAGCTGTCGGTGTAGAAGTCGAAACAGCCGTCCTGGTTCACGTCATCGAACGTAAACTTCCCGTTCTTGTCCGGATCGTGCTGGCGATTCTCGAGGAGGAAGTACTCGGACTGGGTGATCGGGATCTGCAAGATTCGCGGATCGCCTGTCACCGGGCGCTCCACCT
This sequence comes from Candidatus Eisenbacteria bacterium, assembly GCA_005893305.1. Classification (NCBI taxonomy): domain Bacteria; phylum Candidatus Eiseniibacteriota; species Candidatus Eiseniibacteriota bacterium. Next base: position 21,581 of record VBOZ01000001.1, read on the forward strand.
CGCAGAGGGTCTGCGTTCCGTTGGCGGTCACCGGGGTCGGAGCGAGGAAGCCGAGCCAGAGTCGAGTCCACGCGCTGATCCCAGCCGGCACGAACCCGTTCGCGTTCCACACTCCGCCCGCCATGATGTCCCACGAGCCCAGCCCCTGCGAGTAGCCGCCTTCGTCGGGAGTGGTGTCGTAGAGATCCGGCATCGAGGATTGGCCCACGAGCCGGCCGAGCTGGTGGCCGAACTCATGGCAGAGAACGCCCGTCATCCCGAATGAGTATCCGTCCTGGCTCTCGGATTCGGGCACTTCCACCGCCTCCTTCAGCCGGTAGAAGACGCCGGGGCTGGTCGGGTCATTCGTCTTGATCCCGACCGCGCCGGTCGAATCGGGGAGGATCTGCTGGAAATCATCAGGCGTCACGAAGGCCGACCAGACCTGGGCCCGGCTGTTGTCGAGGACGTCCGCCTCCTGCCCCTGACCGCCATGGAAGATCACGACGGCCTGGTAGGGGCGGAAGTCGACGGTCGAGTCGGCCGCCGCGACCATGTCGCGAACCATGAAGACCAGCCGCTCCTGAAAGCGGTCGTCGTCCCCGTAGTAGCTCATCGGGTGCGGAAGCGTGAAGACCGAATCCCACAGGGTCGGCGTGATCGTGACCTGGCCATCCGACATCTGGTTCCAGTACTGATTCAGGAAGAAGAGCAGGCGGTCGTAGTAGGCGGTCGAGGAATCGATCGGCGTGTCCGTGAACGCCACGCGGATGGCCAGGACGTTGTAGCTCGCGGCGCCCAGGAGAGGCGCGCGGCTTTGGAGGGTCCGAAAGGTGGGCGGCGTCTGGCCGGCAGCGGTGGTGCTTGTGCGTCCGTAGCGAGGAGCTTGAGGGCCCTTCTTCCCCGGGACGGGCGGCGATGCGGCAACCGCGGAGGGCCCCATGAGAATAAGAAGAAGTAGGATGAGGGCCGGACGGAACGGAGGGCGCCGCGGCGGGGCCTGTCGCACCGGCTGAGTCTACCGGTCCCAGAGCGGAGCGGTCAACGAGAGCCGGTCAGCGTCCCCGATCTCTCCATCCGCCTTGATCCCTCTGCGAATTCCCCTGGTCCTGGCGATCCTGTCCGCGGTCCCGGCGATCCTGGCCGCTGTCCTGCTGATCCTGCCCGCGGTCCCGCTGTCCCCTGTCTCGGTCCTGTCCTTTGTCGCGCTCCTGCGGCTGCGGTCGTTCCCTTTCCTGTGGCCGGTCGCGCTCCTTGCCACGGTCCTGACCTTGGCCCCGGTCGCGACCCTGACCCTGATCTTGGCCCTGATCGCGTCCCTGCCCCCGATCCCGGTTCGGGCCCCTGCCGGGCTCCTGGGTTCTCCCGCGGTCCTTCTCTCCGCCGCGATCTTGCGGCTGCTCTCGCCCAACCCGAGCACGGTCTTTGCCGTCGCGCCGATCGGCGCCGGACGAAGGCCTTCCGCCACCCTCGCGCCGTTCCTTCTCCCACAACCTGAGCACCTCGTCCCTGCCCTGCCAGAGCCGGCCGGGGCGGCTGCGCCTCAGATCGCGGAACTCAGGCGGCTCGCGGCGATTCTTCATGTCGCGCGTTCGCACGGAACGCTGGCTCCGCTCGACGACGAACCGCGAGCGAAGGGTCGCTCCACCGTCGATCGATGACCAACGCTCCTTCCAGGCACGGTAGCGATTCGGCGCGGTGGGCCGGACCCAGTAGTAGTACCGCGGCCGGGCCGTCCTGACGCGCACGGGCGCGTACCGCACCCACGTGGCGTCGATCCGGATGTCGATCACGGGGCAAACGCTCAGATAGGGGTCGAAGCCGAACGCCGAGTAGTGGCAGTCGGCGCAGACGTAGCGCGGGTACTCCACGCGCCGGTCGATGTAGAAGTAGGTCTCGTTGGCGTCGGAATCGCCCTCGTTCTGTGAGGGAAGGATTCGCCGGTTGAGCCGCTCCATCCCGACGTACGGATCGCCGACGATGACCCCCGATTCCAGCTCGTCGTCCTGATCGCCGCGGTCGGCCGGCTCCGATTCGGGCGCGCCGCTCGTCAAATACCAGGGCAAATCCTGAAACGGGAACCTGCTCGCGACCGCGACAACGAATTCCATCCCAGGTGGCCCGTCGGCCACCAGGTCGTACGGGTCGTGCCGCTGCGGAATGATGTACGTGCGGCCCGCCTCGACGCGCATCGGATCGGCGGGCCCGTACGGGTAGACGAGGTGGATGTATCCCTCGGTGTCGATGTTGTAGACCAGTACGTAGGCATCCGCGTTGCTTCGGAAAAAGACGCGCATGCTCTCGCCCGGACGATAAACGCCGCCCTCTTCCTTGTTGATCCAGACGTCCGCCGTGAGTCCTTGGCCGCCTCCCGTCGCGCCACCTTCCGGCACGCGCGTCACGGCGCGCGCCGTCCCCGCCGGGACGAGCGCGAGGACGAGAAGAGCGAGGACGAACGCGCGCGGCCGCGTCACGGGGCCTTCCTCACGAGCTCGGGATTGTTCGGATCGATCTGGTACGCCCAGTCCATGTTCATGAGACTCGTGCTGCGCGAGACGACCTCGAACTTCGCGTAGTGGTTGTCCCTGGTCAGCACGATGTAGCTGTGCCCGGGAATGGCCTCCACGACGCCGTCCGCCGACCAGCCCGAAGGCGGCGCGAAGTCGACGTCCACGAGGGCGACGAACCCTGTGTCCTGAATCCTGGTGTCGGTAGGGACGTAGACGAGGAAGTGGCCGTTCGCCGCCGCGTAGTACATGTCGGTGCGCGTATCGGTGGACGGGCGCCGCGAGTAGGCTGAGAAGTCCCAGCCGCTCACCGTGCTGTCCGCGTTGTCGTTCGTAAGGTTGACGTTCACTCCTTCGGGCCGAGGCGTGTCGAATACGTTCTCGAAGCTAAGCTCCGGGCTCTCCTGGCCCGACCGATCCACTGCCGCGACGGCGTAGTAATACGTCGTCCCATTGATGACGCTTCTATCCTCGAAATGCGTGTCGCCGGTTGTGCCGATGAGCGTGAAGGTACCGGTCGGCGCGAAGTTCCGATAGACCTTGTAGTGGTCGATGTCCGATTCCTGATTGGCACGCCAGTACACGGTCACCAGCCCGTCGCCGGTCACGCTGTACACGCCGTCCACGCGGAACGGCGGCGAATCGGGCGCCACGAGCGTGTCGTTGCTGTGGCACCCCGCGGCTCCCAAAAGCCCCGCGATCGCGAGCACTTTACCCCAGGTTCCAACCACGAAGCCCACCTCCTTCGAGTCCGTCACTTCGTTCGATTCAAGTCCCCGCCGGCTGCAAGGCCCGACGGCGCACGACCTAGACCGCAAGCCGTGTGCCAAGGGTGGCGGCCCTGGAAGCATGGGCGTAAGTAGTTGCAAACAAATATCTTGATGGAGTGTTGCTTTGCGGCCGACCGGGGGCGGAAGAGGGCGTCGCCGAGACACTGTGACTAGGGCGCTACAGGGTCCTTGACGGCGCTTGAGCCCTCCCGCGGCGGCCACGGCCGAAGATGTCAATAGGTGTTCCGGGGCTCAAGGCGACCACCTTGCTTACCGATATATGGGGAAGTCATTTGCGAGGGGATTAGGAGGCGAAATCCGTCCATGAAGCGAATAATCCGAACACTCCTACCCTTGGCATGTCTCGCCTCGATTCTCCTCGCTGCTCCCGCCGAAGCGCAGATCGGGCTGACGGCGTCGGCGTCGCAGAGCCCGGCGACCGTACGTCCGGGACAAGCGAACGTCGCCTACTTCAGGCTTCAGATCAGCACCTCGGTAGGGAGTGGCACGCTCACCTCCCTCACGCTAACGAACGCTACGACCGGCCCCGGAGACCAGACGCAGCGCGACTCGGAGCTAGGGAGTCTCCGCCTCTACATCGATGACGGGGACCGAAATCCGGACCCGACCAAAGACACCCTCGTCCCAGTCGCGCCGACCGTCGTGGCGGGGAAGATCCGATTCGCTGGGTTGAACGTCCCGATTCAGGACGGAATATTCGGGGCCACCAACTACTTCCACGTGGTAGGGAACGTGCCGCTGCTCGTTAGAGACGGCGACGCACTGGACCTCATGATCCAGGCCGCGTCGGACATGACATTCCAGTCCGGGAACACCGCGGGGGGCACGTACCCTCTGAATCCGGCGGGCAACTTCCCGATCGACGGGATGGTCGCGGCCCAAATGACGGTCAACCCGGTCCCGGCCGGCACCGTCCTCGCGGGAACCCAGAACGCTCGCGTGCTCGAGCTGGTCCTGCCCGCTAACGGATACGAGGCGGACCAACTTCAAGACCTGAGGCTGCTCAATGAAGGGACTGCCGCGGCGGGCTCCGACATCACGAGCCTCCGCGCCTGGGTCGACGGCGGCGACGGCATCTTCGACCCCCAATCGGATCGGCTGCTTGGGTCCCTCGCATTCTCGAGCGGCCTCTGGCGCCTGACCGGGCTCACCGAGCCGGTTCCCGCAGGCGGGATCCGGCTCTTTTTCGGCGTCGATATCGGAGATCTGGCCTCGGAGGGTAGGACGATCCGGCTCAGCCTCCCGGCAACCAGTCCCTTCGGCGTCGGCATGATCAGCGCCAATGACGGGCCGATCGACGCGGTGGTCCGAAACCCCAACTTCCAAACGATCAGCGCTGCGGACCGCGTCACGCTCACGACGAGCGCCGTGGGAGCGTCGGTCGTCAATCCGGGCGATACCAAGGTCCAAATCCTGCATGTCCTCGCCAAGAACACCTACTCGACGGCCAAGACCCTCTCGACACTCACGGTCACGAACACCACATCCGGCTCCGGATCTCAGGATGATCGAGACGGGGAGATGAGCGTCACCCTGCGCGGCGACGGGAACAATAACGGGGTCCTCAACAACAGTCCGAGCCAAGACCCCATCCTCGCGACCGCTGTTTTTCATAACGGTAAGGCCACCTTCAGCGGGTTCGCATGGCCGTGGACCCCCGGCCAGACGCGGCACCTCTTCGTGACCGCCGACGTCTCCATGACGGGCGCGAAGGACCCGGACGTGCTGTCCCTCAACGTCTCGGGATCTCTTGACGTCGATTTCGGCGAGCCGACGCGCGTCGTGGCGGTCTGGCCACTTGATTCGGGCGCGCGCCTGACGGTCGACGGAATGCTCGCCGCCCAGGTAACCAATGTCGGGGCTCCGGTCGCGACGGTGGGGCCGGGCGACGGGCCAATTCTCGTGCTCGACGTGAAAGTGCCGCGGAACGGCTACGCCTTGGATCTCCTGGACAGCTTGATCGTGGAAAACCGCGGCGACGCGGTCACGAGCGACATCGCCGCGCTCCGGCTCTGGCGCGACGGGGGCGACGGCACCTTCTCGGCCGGATCTGGCGACGACCGGGACCTCGGCCCCCTGACGTTCTCCGGCGGCCGGTGGCGGAGCGCGCTCCTCGCCGATACGCTCGCGGGAGTCGACCCATCGGCCAGCCACTATTTCGTTGGCCTCACCGTCTCTGCGTCCCCCCGGGATTCCGCAACCGTCCGCCTCGCGATCCCGGTCGGCGGCATCGTGGTTCGCTCAACCAACGACGGACCCATCGACGCCCGGATCACGAATCCCCAAACCATTACGATCAGCAACGCTCCCATCCTCGTGACAATGCAGATCGATCCGGCTGCTAGCACGGTCGGGCAGCAGGTGGGCGTGCTCATGGTCGCGCGCAACGTCGGCGGCGAGTCGGTGAACGGCGTCGTGCCGACCGCGCTCGCCGCCTCCGGCGCCGGCGCGCTCACGCTCGCGAGCGGCCCGAGCCCCGCGTCCTTCAGCCTCGCTCCGGCCGCGTCGGACACGTTCCGTTGGACCTACACGGCTTCGGGCCCGGGCGACGTGATGCTCACCGGACACGCGCAGGGGATCGGAGCTACAAGCGGACTCGTCCGCCGATCCGTCGACGCGACGTCCAATACGCACCAGGTTTTCCAGAGCGTCTCGAGCATCGATTACACGGCCACCTCCTCGATGCCCGCGACGGTCAGCCGCGGCCAGACCGACGTGATTCCGCTGAGCCTGACGTTCACCAACAACGGTGGCGCGCAGGCGGCGTCAGTCCGATTGTCCGCGCTTCGGATTCGGGTCGAGGACGGGACCGGGGCCGGCATCGTCCCCTCCGATCTCTTGACCGCGGTCACCGTGGGCATGGGAACCACCGTCCTGCTCCGGAAAACCACGCTCGAGAATGCCGGCGCGGAAGTGCAGCTCACCCTCGCCTCACCGGTCACGGTGGATGCGGCTCAGAGCGCCACGTTGAGCCTGCGACTCGACATTTCCTCGTCGGCCACAGCGTCCGACTTTCGCGTGGTGATCTCGGACAGCACGTGGTTCGCGGCCAGCGACGTCAACAGCGGTGCGCCGGTGAACGCTCGGCTCCAAGGATCGACCTATCCGGTCCGGTCCGGGCTGGCGCGGCTGGTAAGCCCGGCGCTGAACCTGGACGTGGCGGCGGTGCCGGCCCCTCCCGCGCGAGTGGGACGCGGCCAGGCCGGCGTCCCGCTTCTGACCCTCCGTGTCGAGAACCCTGGGCAGACCGGGTTCACCTCGGACGTCCGGATCTCATCATTTGAGGTCACGGTGAGCGATACGAACGGCGTGGCCGTACCGCGGGCGTCGGACTACCTGGGTCGAATCCGCGTCAGAACCGCCCTGCAGACCCTTCTTAGTGACCGGATCGTCTATGCGACCGACGGCTCCACGCTTACGCTGGTCCTGAGCCCACCCCTTACCGTCCCGGTGAACACGCCCCTCGACGTCTTCTTGACCGGCGACGTCGCGACCAGCGCCCAATTGGGCGCGTTTCAGATCCTGCTCGGCGACTCCGCGACGTTCGCCGTCACCGACGCGAGCACCGGCGAGAGGGTACCGGCCCTTTACGCCACGCCTACGATCGTCGGGCCGACGATCACGGTCGAAGCCGCGGCCGACACGCTCGCGGCAAGCGGGACGCCTCGATTCCCGCCGCAGGTCACCGTCGGGAAACCCGATGTCGCGGCGCTCACGGCGAAGCTCCGTCATCCGGATGCTCCGGGCGCGGCGCGTATCCGCGTCGACTCGCTCTACGTGCAGTGCCGCGACGAGCTGCGGCGGCCGTTGACCCCGTCCGCCTATCTGGACGCGTTGCGGGTCCTATGGAACGGAGTCCAGATCGCCAGCGTTCCGAATCCACCCTCGACCGGCGGAACCGTGGGCGTGGCGCTCCCCAGCCCCGTGCTGGAGCCGGGCGACACCGACTCCCTGGACATCCGCGTCGACATCTCGGCGGCAGCGCCCGCCGGTTATATAGAGCTGGCTGTGTTCGCGGGCGGGATTCGCGCGGCGGACGCGAACACGGGCGTGGCGACGGCGGTCGTGCCCGAATCCGGCACGGAATTCCCGCTCACCTCAGGCTTGACGCATCTCGTAGCCCCGGCGCGCGACCTCGTCGTGGGCCTGGAAAGCCGCATGCCCGCGACGCTGGCAGCGGACGGCGACACCATCACGGTCGGAAGGCTCACGCTCCGCAACGTGGCGGCGGCAAGCTCCGACTCGATCTTCCTGGATCACCTGACCCTTCGCGCGGGCGATCGGGACTTCGGCACGGTCGCGTTCGGCGCGGCCGCCTCCGGCGCCGTCGCCTATGTCTCCGGCGTCCCTTGGGCGCAGAGCGCCGCGCTCACGGCGGATTCCACGCAGGCGACGCTCGTGGCCGGATCCCCGATCGGGGTTCCGCCGAGCGGGAGCGTCGTCGTGGAATTGCGCACGGTGCTCCGTCCAGGCGCCACGCCCCCGACGTTCCGCGTCGGCTGCGACGCCGCCGGGATCGGCGTGGTTCAGCCGTCCAGCGCCCTCCTCCAAGTCCAGGTTCAGCCCGCCCCCGGCTCAACCTTCCCGATGTGGACGGAGGCGGGTAGCTTCGGCGGGCTCACCCTAGGCGAGAGCTACTCGAACTACCCGAACCCGTTCGCGGGCGGCCGGCAATCGACCACCTTCGCCTTCTACCTGCGCCAGGCCGGCCGCGTGACGCTCCGGATCGTCACGCCGAGCGGCGACGGGGTGGCCACGCTCCTCGATAACGCGGCGCGTCCATCGGGAATGAACCAGAGCGACCTTTGGGATGGACGGAACGGTGTCGGGCGCGTGGTCCGAAACGGCGTCTACATCGCCGAGCTGACCGTCAAGTTCGACAGCGGCTCCCACGACCGGGTAATCCGAAAGGTCGCGGTCGTCCGATGATGTCCGCCCGACCGTCAGCCGCCCTCATCTGCGCCCTGGCGCTCATCGCGTGCGTCTCCCCCGCCCACGCCGCGGACGACGGCGGAACCCGATCGGTGTTCGCATCGGGCGCGGGCAATCGCGCCCTCGCCTTGGGAGGCGCGTTCGTCGGCCTCGCGGACGACGCGAGCGCGATGATCTGGAATCCGGCCGGCCTCGGCATCCGCCAAAGATTCGAGATCCTGGCCACCCACGCCGAGTACGCGGACCTGGGATCGCAGCAGGATTTCGTCGCTGTCGTGCTCCCGAACTGGCGCTGGGGCACGGCGGGCATCTCGATCCTCCACTTCGGCATCGGGGGCGTCGAGCAGCGCGACGATCGGAACCTCCTCCTCGACGGCGGCCTCTCCGATTCGCAGACCGAGATCGCGCTCGGCTTCGGACGCTCTCTGGGCGACGCCGTGAGCGTCGGGGGAACGGTGAAGCTCCAGCGTCAGAGCCTGGCGGGATTCAGCGGCAGCGGTCTGGGTCTCGACGCCGGCGTTCTCCTGCGCGCGGGCGCGCTGCTTCGCACCAACGCCGATTGGGCGAGTCGCCTGACGTGGGGACTCTCGGTGCGCAACCTGATCCCTCCCTCGATCCGCCTCGACCAGGAGAGCGTGCCCGACCCCGCCGTGCTCCGATCCGGAATCGGCTTTCGCGCGCCGGCCCCTGGCGGGCGGTCCGCGCTTGTCCTCCTCGACTTCGAGAAGTCCGCGGGCGTGGCGACGAAGCTTCATGCGGGGATGGAATTGCAGCTCCACCCGCTTCTCGGCATTCGCGGCGGGTTCAATTCGGGCCGGCTCACCGCGGGCACGGCCGTCGCCTGGCGCGGCTTCTCCGTGGACTACACCTACGAGGACGGCGACATCACGGGCGTCCATCGATTCGGAATCTCCCGGGCCCTGGGCATGACGGTGTCCGAGCAGCGGGAGGCGGCCTCGCAAGCGAAGGAAAAAGACCTCCAGGCAAGGCTCGACGATGCGTTCCAGAAACGGCAGGCGAAGCAGGTCGAGGATCTCCTGGCTCGCGTGCAAGCCTCCGAGGCCCGCGGCGAGTACGAGTCGGCGCTCGACCTGCTCGGGACGGTCGACCTTCTCTATCCCAATCATCCCCAGGCAGCGGCGCTCCAGGCGGCCGCCCTGCGCGGTCGAGGAAAGCAGCTCGAGGACGCGTCCGATTACGCCGCGGCCGCGCTCGTCTACGGTCGGGCTCTCGCGATCGCCCCAGGGGACTCCGCCGCGACCGCCGGCCAGCGCCGCTGCCGCGAGGCGGGCGACCGTCGGGCTGCTCGCACCGAGAGCATCCGCCGGAAGTTCGCCGAAGCTTCCGACGCGTTCGCGGCGGACTCGCTTCCGGCGGCGCGGATCGGCTTCGCCGGCATCCTTGCGGTCGACCCGAAGGACGCGGACGCCGCCCTCATGCTCCGCCGAACCGAGCAGGCGATCGCCCGCCGGGCTGCGAGCCTCATCAAGCAGGCACGGCAGAGTATCGAGGCCCAGCTTCCTGACGAGGCCGAGGGGCCCCTGGCCGAGGCGAGAAATCTGGATCCGCAGGCCGACGGGCTCCGAGACGCCGCCGCGGCGCTGGCACGTGCTAGGGCAGCCGCGGCCGGGGTCGCCGCGGTCGTGAAAACGGAGAAACCGCAGCCGCCCAGCCCGGAACAGGACCGCGAGGTGGAGGCCCTCTATCGGGGCGGCCAGACCGCGATGCAGGAGCGCCGGCTCGACGACGCGCTCCGCTACTGGGAGCTCGTCTGGTCCATCCGGCCCGGGTACAAGCGCGTCGACGAATACTTGAAGCGCGAGTACCTGATGCGCGGCATGGAATTCTTCGCGTCGGGAAAACTGGATGAAGCGGTGAGCTGCTGGCAGCGGGTGCTCCAGGTCGACCCCAAGGATTCACGCGCGGCCGGGTACATCGCGCGCGCCCGCACGCAGCAGGCCCGGACCCGAGAGATCCTGGGAGAGGGTCGATGACGCCGATTCTTCCGCGCCGGACGGTTTGGAGCATCCGCTGGATCGTCGCGTGCGCCGCGGTCGTGCTCACGACGCTCATCGTGCTCGGCGTGACCTCGTTCATGGAGAAGAGGACGCGAAACGTCCTCGCGCGGGAGATCGAGAGCCGCCTGATGCTCCAGGCTCGGAACCTCGCCCTCACGAGCTCGGGCGCCATCGTGACCGATTACCCCGAGCTGACCCTGGCGCCGCTCGCCCGGGAGATGCAGGCGCGCCAGCCCGAGCTGGCCCTCGTGGTGGTCCTGGACCGCCACGGCAACATCCAGGGCCACCCGGACGTCCGCCTCTTGAGCGGCCCCTACACACCGCCCCCGGGGCTCGTCCCCGTCCCGACCACGGCGCCCCTCGGGCCGCACGAATCGATCACGGGGAACCGGCAGATGCTGGTGGCGTCGGCTCCGATTCTCAATTCGCGCGGCGAGATCCTCGGCAGCGCCCTCGTGGGTCTCAACCGGGCCTACGTCGAGCAGGCGATGGGGCAGATCCGCAGGCAGCAGTTCCTGATCCTGGGAGCGTTTCTCCTCGCCGGGGCCGCGCTGTCGTTCGGGCTGATGTCGCTCCTCCTCCGGCCCATCGGAGCGCTCCGCACCGGCATCGAGCGGATCGGGCGCGGGGATCTGAGCACGCCGATTCGGCTCGCGAATCGGACCGAGTTCGGTCTCTTGGCGGAAGAGGTCAACAGCATGGCCTCCGCGCTGATGAAGGCGCAGACCGAGATGGTGGAGCGCGAGCGTCTCGCCCGCGAGATGGAGCTGGCGCAGCAGATCCAGCGCTCGATCCTTCCCTCGGGCCAGACCGTCGCCGGCGAGTTCGTGGTTCACGGCGGGCACTGGGCGGCGGCCGAGGTCGGAGGCGACTACTACGACGTGATCCCCCTCCCCGACGGGAAGATCGCGCTGGCCGTCGCGGACGTCTCGGGGAAGGGCCTCGCGGGCTGCCTCATCACGGCGATGATCTTCTCGCTCCTCCGGGCCCTGCGCTCGATCCATCACTCCCCGGCCGAGCTTCTCGCCGTCCTCGACGAGCGTCTCGGCGAGACGCTCCAGCGGGGAAGCTTCGTCACGATGTTCTACGGCGAGCTCGATTCCAAGACCGGACGATTGGTCTACTCCTCCGCGGGACACAATCCGATTCTGGTCTACCGGGGACAAACGCGCCGCACGGAGTGGCACCGGTCGAAGGGAATCCCGCTCGGAGCGATCCGGGGCGGAGCGATCCGCCGGACCCTCGAGGACCAAGTCATCGACCTCGCCCCGGGCGACTCCCTCGTCCAATTCACGGACGGGATCAACGAGACGAGCGATCCTCTCGGGCAGGAATTCGGATTCGACCGGATGGAGACGATCGTTTCGGTCGCGGGACCGTCGGGCGCGCGAGGGATTCTCGACCAGCTCCACCACGCGGTCGAGAAGTGGCGGGGCGACGGATTGCCCATGGACGACGAAACGGTGCTCGTCGTCAGCCGGGACCCCGGCGCCCGACCCGGCCCCGGAGCGTTCTCCGTGGACGGATCCACCCTCGCCCTTCCCGACGCGGAGCGTTTCGAGGCCGCGCGGAAGCGCGGCACGAGCATCCAGCTTCCCGCGACCCTGGACTCCCTCGTGGGGATCCGCGAGTGGCTGGACCGATCGGGCGCGGCGCGAGGTCTCTCGAGCGGCGGGGCCGACATGCTCGATCTGGTCCTCTACGAGGTGTGCGCGAACGTCGTGGAGCACGGATACGGAAAGGACCCTGCGCGGACGCTCGAGCTCTGGTGGCTGCCCGGCGCGGGTCTCGCGGCCGGTCCGGGTTCCGCGGCCGGTCCGGCCACGCGGGGTTGCTTCGTCCTCCGGGATGAGGGGCGCCCGTTCCGGCCCGACCGGGCGAAGAAGACGGACTACGAGGACCCCGCGGTTCGGAAACGCGGGCGTGGGTTCGGGCTCGACATCATCTACAGGACGATGAGCGCGGTCGTCTATCACCCCGGGACAAACGTGGGAAACATCACGGTCCTCGAGTGGGACCCGCTGAAGCTCGAGCAGCAGGACGAGGTGCCGAATGCGTAATCCGCTCAAGGCCCTCAAACAAGCGATCGCGGCGCCGGCGGCGCCGGCGGTAGACCCATCCGACGTCACGGTTCGCGCCTTCATGGAAATGAGCCACCTGCTCACGCTGCGTCAACCTCATGGGGCAATTGAAGACCACTCGGGCCTGCCTCTGGCTGGTTCCGGAGGGAGGCGCCAGCTTCCCGGTGCTCGTCAAGTCTCACGGGGTGGACGAGGCGCAGGCACGGCTTGTGATCGAGCAGGGCGCCGCGACGCTGATGGAGCGATCCCGCGCGAGGCCGAACCCGCTCGTGGTCGCGGACCTGGCTGCGGGGACGGACGGATCGATGCGAGACGTCGCCGACCGGGCTGGGCTCCGATTCTTCGCCCCGATCTGGGTTCGAGGAGAGATGCTCGGCATCCTCGCGCTCGGGGCGCGCTCGGACGGGGCCCCCTATTCCGACCACGACATCCGGGCCCTGCAGGCATCCCTCGCCATCGCCGGCGTCGCGATGCAGAACGAGAGGTTCTACGGGCGGCTCCTGGAGCGAAACCGCGAGCTCCGAATGGCCAACAATCGACTCAAAGAGTTGGATCGGTTGAAGTCCGAGTTCATCGCAAACGTGAACCACGAGCTTCGAACGCCCCTGACGGCCATCATCGCCTCCCTGGACTGCGTCGCCCGCGCCGAAGAGAGTGGCGTGACCGACGGCAACGCTTCCGGGCGCCAGCTGCTCCACTACGCCGGCAACCAATCGCGGAAACTGCTGTCGATGATCGAGAACCTGCTCACGTTCTCGGAGGCGGAGCAGGATTCCCTTCGCCCCGATTTCGTGACCGGAGACGTGGTCGCCGCGGTTTCCGACTACTACCTCGAGCGCGTCCCGGGCGTTTCGTCGGAATTGAGGGAATTCACCTGCGTGCGCGAAGCGAACGTATTGCAGGGGAAATTCGACGAGCAGCTCCTGAGGCAGATCCTGGACACCCTGATCGACAACGCGGTGAAGTTCACCGCGGCGGGCGCGCGGATCCAGCTCCGCGTGCGCCGGGTCGCGCAGGACGGTGGGGAGTGGATCGGGATCGACGTCGTCGATGACGGGCCCGGCATCCCGGCGGACCGGCTCTCCGCTCTCTTCGAGCCGTTCCAGCAGCTGGACGGCTCCATGACCCGTCTCGTCGGCGGCATGGGCTTGGGGCTTTCCCTCGCCCGGCGGCTCGCCGAGGGGCTCGGCGGTCACCTGACCGCAACGAGCGAGCCGGGCAAGGGTTGCATCTTCACGTTGCTACTGCCTGCGGTCGTACAGCTCGACGGCAATTCTGCCGATAGTCCAGATGGGAGGAGGCTCGCCATGACCAACGAATTGGAGATCTCGAAACCGGAGGATCGCGGTGAAGCGGTGCTTCTGCGGGTCAAGGGCCGCCTCGACGTCAAGACGTCTCCCATCCTGTTGCAGCGGGTCGCCGAGATCCAGGCTAACGGTCAGAATCTGGTGCTGAACCTGTCCGAGGTCTCGTTCATGGGCTCGAGCGGCATCGGCGCTTTGCTGGTGTTGGTGGAGCAGTTTCAGGAACAGGGCGGGAGCGTGCGGTTCGCCTCTCTCTCGCCCGCGGTCGACTCGGTCGTCAAGCTCTTGAACCTCGACCGGTTCTTGAGCATCGACGCGACCGAGACCGCATCGTTCGCGGCGCTCGGAGCCTGAGCGGAGACGATCCATGAGCACCGGAAATCGACAGATCGATTCGGGCACCCGCGCTCCGCGCGCCTCCACCAAGGGCGCGGAGGCGGCCTCGCGGCTCGCCGCGATTCAGGATCTCTCCGACGACGCGATCGTGGCCATCGACCTGGATGGAATCATCACCGGCTGGAGCCGCGGCGCCGAGCGGATCTACGGATATCCCGCGGAAGTGATCCTCGGCAATTCGATCTCCGTTCTGGTCCCGATGGACCGGCGCGACGAATGGCCCCAGATGATCACGAGCATCAAGCTTGGGGACCAGGTCCACCACCTGGAGACCGTCCGGCTCCGAAGCGACGGCGCTCCGATCGACGTGTCCCTCTCGGTCGCTCCCACGCGCGACGACGCGGGGCGCGTGACCGGCGGCGTGGCGATCGCGCGTGACATCACGGCGGTCCAGCAAGCGCTGGATCAGGCTGAGCGGAGCAGCGAGAAATTGAGCGAGCGGGAAAAGGCGCTCCGCCAGGCGCTGGCGGCGCTCCGCAAGTCGCACGAAGAGGTCAAGACCGCCCAGCTCCAGCTGGTCCAGGCGGCGAAGCTCGAATCGATCGGGCGTCTCGCCGCCGGGGTCGCCCACGAGGTGAAAAATCCGCTCGCGATCATCCTCTCGGCGGTGGAGTTCCTCTCGCAGGCGGTTCCGAACCCCGACCCCGACGTCACGATGGCCATGGCCGACGTGCAAGAGGCCGTGCGGCGCGCGGACCACGTCATACGCGGTTTGCTCGATTTTTCGCACGCCACCGAGTTCTCGCTGGAGGACGGAAATCTGAACGAGATCCTCAAGAAGTCGGCCGGTCTGGTCCGCCACTCGCTCTCCAAGGCCCACGTCACGCTGGTCAATGAGTTGGGGAGCGACCTCCCGAACATCATGCTGGACGCCTCGAAGATCGAGCAGGTCTTCGTGAACCTCATGATCAACGCGATCGACGCGATGCCCTCGGGCGGCACGTTGACCGTGAGGACCTCGCGGCGACGAATGACGGTGGGGCCGCACGTCGGAATCCGACGGACGGACCAATTCCGTATCGGGCAGAGCGTCCTCGTCGTCGAGATCGAGGACACGGGCACCGGCGTCGACGAAGCAACCCGGATCAGGCTCTTCGATCCGTTCTTCACCACCAAGCCGACCGGCAAGGGAACGGGGCTCGGCCTCGCGATGAGCAAGACGATCATCGCGCTCCACGGCGGCACGATTCAAATCGCCAACCGTGAGAACGGCGGTGCCCGCGCCACCGTCGTCTTCCACATTCAGAGCTCTTAAGGGAGGGATGCTCCAATGGAAAAGATTCGCATACTCCTGATTGACGATGAGCCGAGCTTCACGCGGATGCTGAAGCTGAACCTCGAGCGGACCGGTGCGTTCAAGGTCCACTGCGAGAACAAGTGTTCTTGGACGTCATCATGCCTGACGTCGACGGGGGCGAGGTCGCGGCGCAGATCCATGCCGACCCCAACCTCAAGGACACGCCGATCGTGTTTCTGACCGCAGGCGTCTCGAAGGAGACGACGCGCGCGAAGCCGGTCATCGGCGGGCGAACGTTCCTCGCGAAGCCCGTGAGCACGGATGAAGTGCTCCGCTGCATCGAGAAGCAGCTCGGCAGGAAGGTCGGGGATTCGTCTGGAACCTCAACGGCCGGCGCCTAGTCCTCGGACATTGTGGCTGAGCAGGGTCTCGACGGTGCGGAGAAGCTCGCCCGAGGTGACCGGCTTGGTCAGATAGGCGTCCGCGCCGTGCCCGAAGCCGAGCAGGCGGTGCTTCGGTGAGTTGAGCGCTGTGAGCATCAAGACCGGCAGGTGCCACGGGCGGTAGAGACGTCGAAGCTCGGTGCAGACTTCGTATCCGCTGATATCCGGCAGGATCAGATCGAGGAGCACCAGGTCCGGCCAATGCTCCGCGACAACCACCAGCCCCGCCTTCCCGGTGTGCTCCATTCGAACTTCGTAGCCCGCCCGCTGCAGATGGCATCTCAGGTGTCTCGCCAGCGCCTCCTCATCTTCCACAATGAGGATTCGTCCGTGGCTCGCTGCCGCCTTCCCTGCTTCGCTGTCGGCCAACGACGGGCTCTCCGAACGGGACCGGCTCTACCCAAGGGCGGAGGCGCAAGCGCGCGAGCCTGTCCGGGTTGATGCCGCTTGGAAGATATCGGCCGATTCGGGAAAACGATGAGCGAGAGGCGGGCGTGTAACCGCTTACGCGGGTGAGGATTGCGGAAGGATAAAAAAATTGAGCCCCGGCCTTGCCAGCTCTCTTCGGGTTACGCCGCTTCTTCCGAGGCCGGTGCTCGAATTGGCGGCTAACCCATGGTCTAACGCTGGCTAGGCCTGCGGGCTCTTTGGAGGTCCCCCCCTCCGGGCACTTTGCATTGCATCCCGCGTGCCAAGATTTTGCAGGTCCGAAACAAGTGAACTCGCGAGCGCGTAACAGGATGTTAATTTGATGGTTAGCTCATTGTTTGAATCGTCGCCGATGGGTAGCTTGGAGGGTTGGGGCACGCCGGAAGTGGGGTCTAATTTGACAGTGAAACCAAGCGGAGTCGGAAGTTGGTTTATTCACATATACTTACGACTATTAAGTAGTTTAATAACTACTTTTAAGCCTTTTGACGACTTGGGATCCTTCGATCGAGGCGGAAGAGCTTTATCTTCTGCAATAGCGTCGGGTAGGAGAGCGAGAGCTCCTTGGCGGCCTGAAGCTTGTTCCAATTGTGACGCTCGAGAGCCTGCGAGATGAGCCGGCGCTCCACCTTGGCAACCTCGGCCCGGAGCGTGGACGGCGAATCGCCGTTCTCCTCCTCTTGCTTGAGAAGGTCGCGGGGCAACAGCTCGATCGACAGCGTGTCCCCGTCGTTGGCCATGACGACGAGGCGCTTCACGACCTTCTCCAGCTCGCGCACATTCCCCCGCCATGGAAGGCCGGCCAGGAGGGAAATCAATTCCTGGTCCGCGCCGCGGATCTCTTTCCCCATCTCGGTCGCGAAGCGCCGGCAGTAGTGCTCGACCAAGGGCGGCACGTCCTCCGGCCGCTCGCGGAGCGGCGGGACGCGGAAGCAGATGTCGTTCAGCCGGTAGTAGAGGTCCTCGAGAAATTCGCCGCGCGCGATCCGCGCGTTGAGATTCACGATTCACGTTGGTGGCGCAGACGACGCGGACATCCACCTTCGTCGACTTGTTCCCGCCCACCGGACGCACTTCGCGGTTGTCAAGGACCTGTAGGAGTTTCCCCTGGATCGTGATCGTCGTTTTGTCCACCTCGTCGAGGAAGAGGGTCCCGCCGTTCGCCTCGACGAAGAGGCCCACCTTTTCCCGCACGGCGCCGGTGAAGGCGCCCTGCACGTGGCCGAACAACTCGCTCTCGAGCAGCTGCTCGGGGAGGGCCGCGCAGTTGACCTGGATGAGCGGCTTCGTCGCGCGGGCGCTGGACGCGTGGATCGCGCGCGCCAGGAGGCCCTTGCCGCTCCCCGTCTCGCCCTCGATCAGGATCGTCGCGTCGCTCGGGCCGACCCGCTCCAGCAGGGAGAGAATCTCGAGCAGCTCGGGGCTTCGCGTGACGATGCCGTGGTCGTTGGCCGATCCCATGAGGCGCCCCCGGAGCGCGGAATTCTCGCGCGCGAGCCGTTGGCGCGATAGCTCGAGGATCGCCACGGCGACATGGTTCGCGAGCATGGCGATCAGATTGATCTCCCGCTGCTTGAAGGCGCCAAGCGCGCTCTCCTCCGGGCGGTCCAGGTAGAGGTAGCCCGGAAGCCCCGACGGGAGCGAGAGCGGCATGATCGCGATGCTTGTGCGCGGGCTCAAGTGGGTGGTGCCCGGCATGTCGCGGAAGCGTGCATCGGCGCCCGCCCGGCTCGAGACCACGGGGGCCGAGGCGAGGCGCGCCGCCCCGATCCGGCGCTCGAGCTCGCTCAGGAGATCCTGCGCGACGCGATACGACATTCCCACCGACGCGACGATCTCGATCCCGCCGTGGACGGCGGGCGCGGCCACGCAGCCGCGCGCGGCGGTCACGCGGCGCGCGGTAACGGCCAGCACATCCTGAACCGCCGACTCGGCGTCGACGCCCCGGAGCACGCTCCGGATTTCCTCGAATGCCGAGAACTCGTTGCTCTGGGCGGAAGTCCCTTCGATCAAACCCTGCTCGATCTCGGCGCGGAACTCCTCGATCTCGCGCGCGAGGGCCGGGTCGTCTTCCGGCGAGAGCAACGAGGAGGCGTGATCCAAATGAAGCACCGCCTCGTCGACCTGGCCCCGCATCAGCTCGCTCCGCGACAGCTCGAGCAGGGCACGCGCCGTCAACGTGGGCAGCGCCAGGCTCTCGTATGCCGCCACCGCGCGGCGGAGGAACCCGATCGATTCGTCGAGAATGCCCCGAGACTTGCCCTTCCGCGCTCGCCGCCGCCACGCAAGGCCGGCGCCGAGGTTCAAGCGCGCGAGCTCGTAGCGCTTGCCGATCGAGAGGAGAATGCGGCTCGCCTCGCCAAGGCGCTCCTGAGCCGACGGCAGATCGCCCGCCTCGGCAGCCGTCAGGCCGAGGAGCCGGAGCGAGCAGGCCTCCTCGATGCGGTCACCCAGGCGGCGCGCGATCGCAAGTGCCCTCTCGCCGCTCCGCTTCGCGCCCTCGATCTCGCCCATCCGAAGCTGCGCGTCCCCGAGGCGGCGGACCAGCTCGACGGTGAGGTCGGAATCGGGGGCGATCTGGTCGGCCATCGCGAGGCCGGTTTCGTACTCGGCCCGCGCTTCGGGGAGCATGTCGCGGTCGGCGTAGAGATCGCCGAGCGTCTCTCGCGAAAGAATCGTCTCCCGTGGGAACCCTCGCTCGACCGACAGGGCGAGCGCCTGCCGGATCAGGTTCTCGGCGGTGGCGAAGTCGCGGCGCTTGCGGCGCAAATTGCCCAGGCAGAAGAGGGCCCGCGCCTTCCCAACGGGGTTTCCCACCTCGGTGTTCATCTGGAGCCCGCGGCGGTAGTGATCCTCGGCTAGGTCCCATTCGCCCATCTTCTCGTGCACGATGCCGAGGTTGTGGACGTAGGTCGCCGAGTCGTGAAAGAGACCCGAGCGCTCGCCGATCCGGAGCGCCTGCTCGAGGAACCGCGCCGCCTCCTTGAAGCGGCAGTGGTTCTTGTGAAGGAGGCCGAGGCTGTTGTACGCCGAGGCCATCCCCGCGTCGTATCCGGCGCGCCGGTAGGTCGCGATCGCGCTCTCGAAATACTCGCGGGCCGCGTTCCAGTCCCCGGTGCGGAGGGCGATGACCCCGAAAATCATCTCGGTGCGCCCGATATCGAGGTTCAGGGTCGTGTCGCGGAGGAGGCGATACGCGAGGGTCGCCGCGCGCTGCGCGGGGCGATACCGGCCACGCTCGAAGAGGAGCAGCGCGAGGCTGGCCGCGAGGCGCCCCGCCTGCTCGCGAGTGACATGCGGGCGGAGGCGGCGGTGTAGATCGTGGAGCGAGTCGACGGCTTCGTTCAGGTCGCCGCGATGCCGCAGACACTCGACGATTTGCGTCCCGATCCGGAGCAGATCGTCGCCATTTTGTGGACTGCCGTTTTTCGGATCCGCCTCTAGAGCTCGGCGGTAGTACTCGAGCGCGACGACGTAGTTATCCGCCGCGAAGTAGAGATCTCCGAGCTCCTGAGCCTTGTGCTCCCCGTACGACCCCGCGTCTGTCGACGCTCGAGCCGGCGAGGCGCCAGAGGTTCGGTGCGGAATGTCCGATCGGTCTTTGGGGACAAGTCCGTCCATTCCGGCCCTCGAATTCTTCCATACTACGGAGCGCGGTCAGGCTTTTGACCTGGCCACGCATCGCCCGCGCCGCGGGAGATGCTACCAATACCAGCGCAGGCCGTAGCCCATGCGAATCAGCCGGAGGTAGTTCCTGACGGTACTTCCGACCGACAACCGATGACCACTCGTTACCGTCGCGTAGGAGATGCCAATCTGCATGGTGGCACCCTTCACGATCGTTCCATCACCGTCGCCCTTGGGTGGGGGCGGATTTTCATCCCCCAAATCTTTGAACGGTCTGGGAAGGGCGAACGCGGATGGCGAGATGGCCGGAGTCAGGCAGAGCACGGCGAGGAGAACACCTAACCGGATGAAACGGCGTGGAACCAGGACCCTCATTCCCTTGCTCCTCGAAGGTGAAGCGGCACCCGGCGCATCAGCCACTTCCCTTGACTGTTTCGGGCAGCTCGTCAGTGAGCGTCTTAGCCGCGATCGCCTTACCGCTGGCCGAGAGGGATGCCCCCGCGCAGGAGGCAGGCACCCTCTGACGAACACTACCTCTAACTAATGAAGATAACTTCGTATGGCGGCGTGGTCAAGCGATTTGTCGCGCGGAACGCACTTTGCGGTCGAAGGTCAGCTGATTTTGGGGAAACCGGAGCGACTCCCGGAAAGGGGCAGCTAGGCCCGGGCCGACTGGCCGGCGCCTCGGACCGCTTTCCGAGCCTCGCTCAGGACCAAACCGTAGCGAAGTCCCCTGGTCGATACGGAAACGCCGTTCACCGCGAATCGCGCCACGAATTCGCAGAGGATGATCGCCCCCGCTGGGATGATGTCGGCGCGCCCGCGGCTCACGCCCGCGAGGTCCCGTCTCTGGGAGAGTGGGATCGCGCATAATTGCTTCCCGATGCTCGAGATGCGCTCGCGGGTCAGGTGGTGATTCTCGATCCTGGAGGGATCGTACTTGACGAGGCCAAGGTCCAGCGCGCCGAACGCCGTCACGGTACCACCCACGCCGATCGCGCGCTCGATTCCATTGACGTCGAACGCCCCAAGCTTCTCCGCGAACACGTCCAGGACGTGGCCCCTGATCTTCTCGAGCTCCGCCTCCGATGGGGGGTCGCTGCGGACCATCCGCTCGGTCAGCCGGACGCAGCCTAATTCCAGGCTTATCACCTGGGTGCCGGTCTCACCCTCACCGCTGATGATCTCCGTGCTCCCACCCCCGATGTCGACGACGATGGAGTGGCCGCGGGAGTGATTGAGCCCGCTCAGGACCGCGAGGAAGACCAGCCGAGCCTCTTCCTCGCCGGATAGGATCTCGACCGGATACCCAATTCGCTCGGAGAAACGCGCGGCCAGCTCGGGACCATTTCGGGCGACGCGGAAGGCGTTGGTACCGGCGACTCGGATGCGGCTCGCGCCGCTGTACTCGGCCTCGTGGACGAAGCGCTCGAGGCACTCGAGAGTGCGCGCGGCCGCGCCATCGTCAATGGCGCCGGTGCGATCGAGGCCCTCGCCCAGCCGGGAGATTTCGCCCATTCGATGGGCGGTGCGCAGGCGCTCCCTCTCATCGACGTCGGCGACAAGCAGCCGGACGGAATTGGTGCCGATATCGACGGCACCGATCCTAACGGTGGACTCGGTCGAGGTTAGAACGGGACCCTCGGAAAAGCGACGGACGGTTGCGCGGCATGCCCCCTTCGGTTGACTCCGCGATCCAATCGACCGTACCATATGTAACTATGGTTGTAAAGACGGAAACCGTTATCAGACCACAAAATGGCCGCATCACTCCGCCACGGGACGGGCGCGAGAGTCTCCTCGGGCTGACCCATGAGGAGCTGGCGCGGGTTCTCATTGCCATGGGCGAGAAGCCGTTCCGGGGCCGTCAGATCGCGGAATGGATCTATGCCCGCGGTGCGTCGGATTTCGCAGCCATGACCAACCTTCCGGCGAAGCTGCGGGAGCGCCTGAATGAGGAGTTCCGCATCGGAACGCTGGCCGAGCAGGGACGGCGGGAGACGGCGGACCGCCGCACCCGCAAGGTGGCCCTCTCACTCGAGGACCGCGGCGTCATCGAATCGGTCTACATGTCCACGCCGCGGCGCGTGACCTTCTGCCTTTCCTCGCAGCACGGCTGCGGCTTCGCCTGCCGCTTCTGCGCCACGGGCCGCATGGGACGCGGCAGGAACCTTTCGACGGGCGAAATCCTGGAACAAGCCATCCGCCTCCGGCGCGAGCTGCCCGAGGGAGAACACGATTTCAATGTCGTCATGATGGGGATGGGCGAGCCGCTGGAGAACTACGACGCGGTGTTGGGAGCGCTGGGAATCTTGACCGACCCGAACGGGATGGGCGTTCCGTCCAAGCGGATCACGATCTCCACGGTCGGCCTCGTGCCCCAGGTCCTCCGCCTGGCCGACGAGGGGCGGCGCTACCGGCTGGCGGTCTCGCTGCACGCCGCGAGCGACGAGCTTCGCTCGAAGCTCATGCCGGTGAACCGGCGCTACCCGCTCGAGCAGCTCATGCGCGCCGTCCGGATCCACATCGAGAAGGTTCGGCAGCGGGTCACGTTCGAGTACATCCTGATCGAGGAGATCAATGACACGATGGCCGAGGCGGCGCGGCTCGTCCGCCTGGTGGGGCAGCTCCCGTGCCGGGTGAATCTGATTCCCTACAATCCGATCGGCCCGGGCCGCTTCCGCCGTCCTTCCGCCGAGCGGATCCAGCGGTTCGTCGACTACCTGGCGCCCCGCGTCGCCGCGGTGACCGTGCGGTACAGCCAGGGCGTGGAGATCGGCGCGGCGTGCGGCCAGCTGGCGGGCGAAGCGGAAGGCGCGCTCCCCTGACGCGGCGGAGCGGCGGCGGGAAATGATCGGCACGCTTCGAGGGCGACTCCTGGCCCTCTTTTTTCTGGTCTCCCTCATCCCCTCGCTGGGGCTCACTTTCTTCGTCACACAGTATCTGGCGCGGAGCCTGGCGGCGCTCAAGAACCCGGAGACGGAGCGTGCGCTCACCCAGTCGCTCGAGGTCATTCGCGGCGGCATCGAGCGCTTGGCCAGCGACGCGCGCCAGCATGCCGAGGCGATGGTGCAGGAACCGGAGGCGGCGGCGCTCCTCCCCGCCAATCGGAGCGGCGACCTGGAGCGCTTCCTCCGTGACGAAGCGAGAAGCCGTGGCCTCGACTATGTCTGTCTCTACCGGATTCGTGGCGGCGTCGAGCGCGTATTCGGCGCGCGGCTCGGCCCCCGCATCACCCTTCCCCAACCGGACCGGGAGTCGATCCTCGACGCGCTCCAGCACGGGGGGCTCGTCTCGGGAGACGACGCGCCCCGGCAGGTGAGCGGCATCGCCGCGGTCGGGAGCGACAGGGCGATCCTGACCGGGTACCAGCTCGATCCCGAGATCTCCTCGGAGATCGTGGCGCTGCAGAGGAACCTCTCGATGTACAAGCGCCTCGGCGTCTACACGTGGCTCTCGCAGCGGAGCCTCTGGATCTTCGCCGGCCTCTGGAGCCTGGTGCTCGGGGCCGTGAGCTTCGGCCTCGCCTACCTCGTATCGAAGGGGATCGCGAAGCCGATCGTCGCGCTCCGCGAGGGCATGGCGCAGGCCTCGCAGGGAGATCTGTCCCATCGCGTGAAGCCGTCCGGAACGAGCGAGGTCCGCTTCCTCGCCGCATCGTTCAACCGGATGGTGGAGGAGATTCAATCGTCGCGTCGCGCGCTCCTCCGGGCGGAGCGCCTCGCCGCGTGGCGCGAGGTCGCGCGCGCGGTCGCGCACGAGATCCGAAATCCCCTCACGCCGATCCAGTTCGCGCTCCAGAGACTCCGGGACGAGGCGCGGCGCGGCGAGCCACCCCGCGCGGAGGTGGTCGCGGAGAACACCGAGGCGATCCTGCGCGAGGTCCACTCGCTCCAGGAGTTCGCGACGGCATTCTCCGCGGTCGCCCAGCTTCCCGAGCCGAAGTTCGCGCCGTGCGACCTCGCCGCTCTCGTCGAGGACGCGGCGAAGCTCTACGACGGCTCCTCTCCGGTCGAGTTCCGCGTTGAGGTGGAGCGTCCCGTTCCCTTAGCCTGGGCGGATGCGGGCCAAATCCAGCGGGTCATCGTGAATCTGATCAAGAACGCGACCGACGTCGTGGGAGATCGCGGCGTCGTCACGCTGCGCGTTCGCCGCGAGTCGAATGGCGGCGGCGGGGTCGCGCTGGAATGCGAGGACAACGGCCCGGGCATGGACGCGGCCACCCTCGAGCGGGCGACGCACCCCGGATTCACCACGAAATCGACCGGGAGCGGCCTCGGGCTCACCTTGGTCCAGCGGATCGTGGAGCAGCACGGGGGAAGATTCGGCCTCGATTCGAGCCCCGGCGTCGGAACGCGGGCGTGGCTCACGGTGCCGGCCGCTTCGGGTTCCCACGAGGAAACCGGGTGAGCCCCGCGGCCGGATCGAAGACCCGCATCCTGATCGTCGACGACGAGCCGTCGGTCCTCCTCGAGACCGCGGCGAGCCTGAAGCGCCACTACGACCCGGTGACCGCGCCGAGCGCCGAAGAGGCGGAGCGGATCCTGTCCCTTGAGCGCGTCGATCTCCTTCTGACCGACCTGAAGCTCCCAGGCAAGGACGGCCTCGCCCTCCTGGAGATCGCCAAGGCGGCGAACCCCGATCTCCCCGTCGTGGTGATGTCGGGCCATGGGTCGATCGAGGACGCGGTGAAGGCGATTCGCCTCGGCGCCGCCGATTTCGTCGAGAAGCCGTTCGGGCCCGACCGCCTCCACCTCACGGTCGAGCGCGCCCTCGAGATCCGCGCGCTTCAGCGGGAGAACGAGCGGCTGCGCGCGATGACCGGCGCGGGCGACCAGATGGTCGGCAAGAGCGCCGGCCTGGAACAAATTCGCGCCGAGATCGCGAAGGTCGCGCGCACGGACGCGAAGGTCCTGATCACCGGCGAGAGCGGCACGGGCAAGGAGCTGGTCGCGCGCGCGATCCACAAGGCGAGCGCCCGGGCGCGGGGGCCGTTCGAGAAGCTCAATTGCGCGGCGCTCCCCAAGGACCTCGTCGAGAGCGAGCTCTTCGGATACGAGAAGGGCGCCTTCACGGGCGCGACCCAGATGAAGCGCGGCCGCCTCGAAGCCGCCGACGAGGGCACGCTCTTCTTGGACGAGGTCGGCGACATGAGCCTGGATACCCAGGCCAAGTTCCTGCGCGCGATCGAGACCGGCGAGATCGAGCGCCTCGGAGGAACCCGCACGATTTCGGTCGACACCCGGATCGTGGCGGCGACGAACAAGGATCTTCCCGCGGAGATCCAGGCGGGACGATTCCGGGAGGATCTCTTCTATCGCTTGAACGTCGTCCCCATCGATCTTCCGTCACTTCGCCAGCGGCGCGAGGACATCCCGCTCCTGCTCGCCCACTTCGTCGCTCAGCTCGGGGCGGAGCACGGACGCCCACCGCGCGCCTTCTCGAAGGAGGCCATCGATCGTCTCACCAAGTACTCCTGGCCCGGGAACATCCGCGAGCTTCGGAATCTGATCGAGCGGATCCTCATCATGACCGACGGTGAGACCGTGGGCCTCGGCGAGGTCGAGGAGGTGCTCCCCTCCGAATCCGACGACGACCCGCCGAGCGAGATCAAGGCCGCGCGCGACAAGGCGGAGCGCGACACCATTCTCTCGACGTTGAAGCAGTGCCAGTGGAACGTGACGGAGGCGTCGCGGCGCCTGGGGATGGATCGCGGCTATCTCCACCGGAAGATCAAGCGGTATGGGCTGGCGCGCGAGACCGCCGGCTCTTAGCGCGGCATCCGCGATCGCGGCGGCCGGGATGGCCGCGGTGGCCGCGGCGTGGCTGCTTTCGGGGGCGCCTGCTCTAGCTGGGACGGCGGCTCCCGCCGATTCCGCGGCCCCGGCGCCCGGATTCCGTCCGGCGGATTGGGAGACCCTATACACCGGCCTTCCCGAGGCCACGCACTTAACCCCGCTCGTCCGCATTCGGTACAACCGCGTGGACGGCCCGGCCCTCCACCTGGGCGGCGCGGTCGTGAACGAGCGGGAGCTCCGCCCTCTCCTCTACGCGGCGGTCGGATACGCGTTCTCCCGCGAGGGATTCCTCTACGACGTAGGATTCGACGCTCCCCTCGGCGATCGAAGGCGCTTTCGCATCAATGGTTCGGCCTACCGGCGCACCGCGACCGAGGACGGATGGATCGTGGACGAGACCGAGAACACGTTCTTCGCGCTCTTCGCGCGGACCGATTACCGGGATCTCTACGAGGCGGAGGGAATCGACGGATCCGTGCGCTGGGAGCCGGGCCGGGACTTCGCCCTCGGCGTCGGCGCCGTCACGGAGGACGTGCGATCGCTCGCCAACGAGACGAAATTCTCGATCTTCGGGAAGGACGACGAATTTCGCCCCAATCCCCCCATCCAAGACGGGAAGGAAGGCGTCCTCTCGATCTTCGGGCGGATAGGCCCTTCGCCGCTCCCGTTCACCGGAGGAACCAACGGAGAGCTCACGTATGAACGCGCGGGGTCGCCCATCGACGGGGACTCGGAGTATGGGCGGCTTCGGGGCGCGGCCCACACGCGCCTCCGGCTGAGCCCCCGCCAGGAAGCCCGCATCCGGGCGATCGGCGGCTCGACCATCGACGGCGATCTCCCCCCGCAGAAGCTATGGCACGTCGGCGGGATCGGGACGCTGCGCGGGCACGAATACAAACGATTCGGCGGCGACCAGCTCCTCCTCGCGAACGCGGAGTACTACCTCCTGGCGAGGAAGAACGTCTGGACGTTCGCGTTTCTCGACTGGGGCGCCGCCTGGTCCGGCCGCGACAACCTCCCCCGCCAGCATTTCGCTCTCGACGGGGGACTCGGGATCCGGTTGGGCGAGGGACCGGTCGCCGTCACGGCCGCGCGGAATCTTCAGCGCTCGGACGCTCCCGTCCTGGTCGGCGTCCGCCTCGGCGGGAGCTTCTAGGAGCGACGATGAGATCCCGGTACCGCTCGGCGGTTCTCCTTGCTGCGGCGGCGATCCTCGCGGCCATCGCACCCGATGCGGTCTTCGCCGACGACGACATGGATCTCCGGGTCGGGCCCATCGAGTCGATCTCGGGCGCGATCTGCGTGAGCTACGAGGTCGGCAGTCCGTTCACGCCGCGACTGGAGGAAACGCTTCTCCAGGGGATGCCGGCCACGGTGTCCTTCGAGGTCGGGCTTTGGAAGCGGCGCTCGTTCTGGTTCGACAAGCTCGTGCTCGCCTTGAGGAGCGAACACAAGATCGTCTACGACGATTGGGCCAAGTCGTTCCGGATCCGCTCGGGGCAGAGCCCGCCGCAGAATCGCACGGCGCACGGCCTCGATTCGCTCCGGAATTTGCTCTTTTCCGCGCGGCGAATTCCGATCGCCGCGGGGGCGATGCTCGACTCGACGGGGTCGTACTACGTTTCGGTTCGGGTGACGATCCGTCCCGTTGCGGTCGAGGACCTGGGTGAGATCGAAAGCTGGCTGGCCGGCGAATCGCCTGGCCCCGATCGGGCCCAGGGAGGCATCCCGCGCTACCTGCTCGGCCTCGCGGTCAACCTCTCGGGCCTCGGGGATAGAACCGCCATCAGGAAGAGCGAGCGGTTCGCTCCGGCTCGTCTGGAGGGGGCAAGCGGCGCGTCACGGTAGCCGGCCAGACGGGTAGCCGGCGACACGGGATCGCCGCTGCGGCTGCGCGCCGTTACGGCGCGTCCGAGCTGCCCCCGGCCGGCGGCGCGGCCGTCGGAGCCGCGGGAGCGGCGGGAGCGGCGGGACCACTCGACGAAGGCCACCACTGCGAGCCCACGGCACCCGCCCCGCGCGGTCCGATGCCGAAGCGGGTCAGGAGCATCGCTCCGAATCCCGAGGTCGTCACGATCGCGGCGAGCGCCCCGGCCGCGATGCCCAACGCGATCGAGAACGGGTGGAAGAACAGGAGCCCGATCAGCTGCAACAGCTCGCCGGCCAGGCGGAGCACGAAGAGGAGCACGAGGCCGACCAGGACCGCCACGATCGGCTTGCCCGCGCGCGCCGCGTTCTTGGCCAGGATGCGACGACCCAGGTACATCGCGCCGTTCAGGAATCCCACGAACACCGCGACCAGCGCGCCCACGCAGATGCCGACGATCCCGATCACCAGCGCGACCGCGAGCAGGATCGCCAGGGGAATGCCGATGATCGTGATCGCGAGGATGGCGATCGCGATGACGCCGACGAGGACCAGAAGGACGATCCCGGCGGGAATCGCGACGACCATCGCCGCCCAGCCGAGGAGTCCCCATAGGAACGACTTCCCGAACCGCTGGCTCATCACGTCGACCGCATGGGTCATGCGGTTGCCTATGAAGAGGAGCGCGAGCCACGCGAAGAATCCCGTGAGCAGGAGCTTGACGATGCTCGTCACGATTCCCAAGATGCCGGTCCCGACCGCTCCGAATAGTCCGAGCATCGGCCAGGGGCAGGAGCCCATGTGGAAGCCCCCGAGGGAGACGTTGCTGCCGGCCACGGTGCCCGAGTCGCTCGTCGTGACGCCGCCCCCCATCGAGACGGCGTCCCCTTCCACGATGCCCTTGCCCTTGATGTGAACGGTGCCGCCGATCGCGGTGACGTCCCCTTTCACGCGGCCAAGGACCGTCACCGATCCGCCGATCGCCACGACGTTGCCGTCGATCACCTTGTCCTCGGGGATCGTGATGTCCTCCCCGAATCGGACGACGTCGTTGTCGCTGTTGTCGAACTTGATGTGCTCCGGAACGTCCGGTTTATCCGGTTGATCGGGCGGCTCGGGAGGTACCGGGACCCGCGAGGCGCGCGCTTCCGCGCGGGCGCGTCGCGCCTCTTCCTTGGCCCGCTCGAGCGCGTATCGCGCGGCCTCGACCTTGGAGGTGCCTCCCTCTTCCCGAACCCGCACCCTGAATCCGCCGTCGGTCGCCGTGGAATCCGACGCCGCGGTCTTCGCGGTGGGCGTGGCTCCCGATGCCGGACTCCAATAAAGAGCCAGGGCGAACCAGAAGGCGACGAACGTCAATGGAATCCAGATCCGTACCGCCACGGTCAGCGCCCGTGTCCTAGAGCGAGAGGCATGCATGGCCGATACCTCCTTCACGGGTGCGGGACGGGCGGAGGGCCAGGAAGAGCGCGACCCCCAGCGAAATCGTGACAGCGACCATGAATTGCGCTTCCGGCGTGCGAAGCGCGAGCAGCGCCACCCGGGGAAGCGTCTCCAGCGCGGAGACCGCGACCCACAGCTTCCGCGCGAGCGGCTCGTAGAACGCCGCGTCGCCCGCAAGGCGCTTCGCCACCGAAATGACTCCATCCAGAGCGGTCCGAAGCCCCACAACCGGCCAGGTCGCCGGATCGGGAAGCCCCCACTGGCGCGCGAGCGCGGGCAGATGGGCGATGAGGCCGACCGTGGCGGCGAACGAGAGGGCTGCCGCCGCGGCGAATCCGCGCGACCAGAATCGGCGCGCCCGCGCCCTTCCAGTGATCGAGTCGAGAACGCGCTTCTCGATCCACGCGGGCGCCGCGATTTCGGGCAGCTCGGCGAGACGAGACGAGATTTCGCGATAGGCCTCGAGACGCGCGCCGCACCGGGCACACGATTCGACGTGGGACTCGAGCGCGCGCGCGATCGCCGGATGGAGCGCGCCGTCCAGATAGGCGCAGAGCTCCAGCTCGCAGGTCCCGCACGTCAGGTTCGTCTTCACGTTTCCGTCCCTCTCGCGATCAGCTTCCGTCTCAAGATCTCGTGCGCCCTGTGGAGCCGCACTTTCACGGTTCCCAGAGGCACCCCCATCGTCTCGGCGATCTCCTCGTACGCGAGCTCCTCCTTGTACCGGAGGAAGAGAATCGCCTGGTAATGCTCCGGCAGCTCCCGCACCAGCGAGTCGAAGCGGGCGTCCGAGCGATCGAGCCTTAGCCCCTCCTCGGGGCCCGGTCCTGGATCGGCCGGATCGATCGGCGGCCCTTCCTCGGTCGCCAGGTCCTCGAGCGCCATCGGCCGCCGCTTGCGCCGGCGGATCACGTCGAGCGCCAGGTTCGACGCGATCTTGAACAGCCACGTTCGAAACGGCCGTTCGGGATCGTACGCCGAGAGCGACCGAAGGACCCGGATAAATGTCTCTTGGGCCACTTCCGCCGCGTCGTCCGCGTTCCCGGTGATCCGCCACGCCAGGTTCACGACCGCGCCTTGGTAGCCGCGGATCAATTCCCGGTAGGCGCGTTCGTCGCGGTCCAGGCACCGCCGAACCAGGTCCCGCTCATCGGGCTGCATCCTACAGCGGACTCTTCACGGGACCTTCATGCTCTCTACGTCCAAGCAGGCGGCCAAGTTTCGTCGATCCCCGGGGTCCCAAGCCCGTTCGGGTAGGTTGGCTTCCACGGGCGGCTTGGGCCGGCACCGTAGGGGCGCGATCCGGCCCCAGTCAAGGCTTTTCCCTTGACTCGCCTATCGCGCAAGCCATAGCGTGCGTTGCGCCTATGACCGATATCGAATCCGTTTTCGCGCGGGAGATCCTGGACTCGCGGGGCCAGCCGACTCTGGAGGTCGAGGTGGCCCTGTCCGGGGGCTCGATCGGCCGGGCGGCCGTGCCCTCCGGGGCATCGACCGGGTCCCGGGAAGCCCTCGAGCTCAGGGACGGCGACCCGAAGCGCTACCTTGGGAAGGGCGTCGCGCGGGCGATCGCCAACGTCAACGAGACGATCTCCGGCCACCTGGTGGGCGAGGACGCCGGCGATCAGGCCGCGATCGACCGCATCCTGATCGACCTCGACGGCACCCCGAGCAAGAAGAACCTCGGCGCGAACGCGATCCTGGGCGTCTCGATGGCGTGCGCCAAGGCCGCGGCGGACGAGCACGCGCTTCCCCTCTTCCGCTACCTGGGCGGCGCGAACGCGAAGACGCTCCCGGTTCCGCTCATGAACGTGGTGAACGGCGGCGCCCACGCGGACAACAACCTGGACATCCAGGAATTCATGATCGTGCCGGTCGGGATGACCTCGTTCGCCGAGGCGCTTCGAGCGGGCTCCGAGGTGTTTCATACCCTGAAGAAGCTCCTCCACGAAAAAGGGCTCGTCACGGCTGTCGGCGATGAGGGGGGATTCGCGCCGAATTTGAAGAGCAACGCCGAGGCGCTCGACTTTCTCCTCCGCGCGATCGAGAAGGCGGGTTATCGCCCGGGCGAGGATGTCGCGCTCGCGCTGGACGTCGCGGCCTCCGAGCTCTACGAGAACGGCGGATACAAGCTCGAGGGCAAGAAAGCCATCGACTCCGCCGGGATGATCGCGTATCTGAAAGATCTGGCCGGCCGCTACCCGATCGTCTCGATCGAGGACGGGCTCGCGGAGGCGGACTGGGAAGGGTGGAAACGGATGACCGCCTCGCTCGGGGGCACCGTTCAGCTCGTCGGGGACGACGTCTTCGTCACGAACCCCGAGATCCTTCGCCGCGGGATCGAGGACGGCATCGCGAACTCGATCCTGATCAAGCTGAACCAGATCGGGACCGTGACCGAGACGCTCGACGCGATCGAGATGGCGAAGCGCGCGGCCTACACGACGGTCATCTCGCACCGCTCCGGGGAGACCGAGGACACCACGATCGCGGACCTCGCCGTCGCGGTCAACGCGGGCCAGATCAAGGCCGGCTCGCTGTCGCGTAGCGACCGAACCGCGAAGTACAATCAGCTGATCCGGATCGAGGAGCTGCTGGCCGACCAGGCCGTCTACCCTGGAGCCGCCGCGTTCCGCAAATCGAGGGAGGCAATCGAGCAATGATGCGCTCGCCTTATGAGAGCCCCAAGAAGCCGCCCGCGCAGCGGTTTCTCCGCCGCCGTCCCACCGAGAAGGGCGACGGACGCAGGCTCCGCCTGATTCTGCTCGGTGCCGGAGCCGTCGCTGCGTACCTCGTCTACACATTCGCCCTGAGCGACACCGGCATCCTGCGCATCTCCGCGCTCAAGCGCGAGAACGAGACCCTGCGCGGACAGAAGATCGAGCTGGCGGTCCGAGTGAACGACCTCGAGCGCCGGCGGAAGGAGCAGGCGCGCGATCCGCTCCTCGAGGAGCGCGTCGCCCGCGAGCGCTTCCATCTCGTCAAGAAGGACGAGATCCTCTACCGCTACCAATCCGCCCCCGACTCCACCCGCTAGAAAACAGTCGCCGGTCCGCGCCCCCGCTAGTCGACCAGCTTCATCCGGCGCAGAAGATCGGTAAACCGCGGATCGGTCCGTAGCGGATCGAGGCGGGGAGCCACCTTGATCCACGCCATCCCCCGGTCCCGCTCGCGGAACGCGTCCTCGAGAAGCTCAAACGCCCGCTCGTGCTCTCCGAGCCCGACGTGGACGGCCGCGAGCGAGTACGACGATACGAAGCGCTGGCCCTGCTGGTCGGTGAGCTCCCGGAGCAGACGCCGCGCCTCGTCCCGGTTCCCGGAGACCGCGAAGGCGTGGGCAAGCAGACCCTTCGCCGACACGTCCTGCGGCGAGTGCACCATCGCCTTCTGGTACGCCTCGATCGCCTCCGCGTACATCCCCTTCTCCTCGTATGCGCCGCCCAGATTCCGAAGCGCGGGCGGGAAGTTCGGATCGAACTCGAGGGTCCCCCGCTGCTGCGCGATCGTGTCGTCGTAACGGCGGGCGTAGAAGAGGCAGGTGCCGATGCTCATGTTGATCGTCAGCGACAGGGGCTCGAGCGCATGGGCGCGCTGGATGGCCGCCAGCGCCTCCTCCGGCCGGCCCATCGCGGAGAGAAGGTCGCTATACCAGTGGTACGTGTCCGGATAATTCGGATCGAGAGCGAGCGCTTGGCGGTACTCCGACTCCGCCCCCTTCCAGTCCCAATCGTGCGTGAATCGGACGCCGCCCAGCGCCGTGTGCGCCTCCGGCAGCGACGCGTCCAGCTCGAGAGCCCGGTTCGCCGCCGCGGCGGCTTTCGCGAAGGCCTCCGAGGGAGGAAGGAAGTTGTAGGTGCCGAGCGTGTCGTACGCGCGCGAGAGGCCGGCGTACGCCTGGGCGTACAGCGGGTCCTTGGCGATCGCCTGCTGGAAGTATTCGATCCCCTTTCGAATCTCGGCGTCCGTACGCCGATTCCAGTGGTGGCGGCCGCGCAGGTAGGCCTCGTAGGCCTCGGGGTCGACGCGGCGGAGCGGCGCCATGCGGGCGCGCTCCTCCTGGCTCACCTGGACCTTGATCTCGTCCGCGATCGCCCGCGCGACCTCCCCCTGCAGCGCCATAACGTCGCTCATGTCGCGCTCGTAGCTCCGCGCCCAGAGGTGGCGATCGCTCGACGCCTCGATCAGCTGCGCCGTGATCCGCACGCGGTTTCCGAACCGGGCGACGGTCCCCTCCACGACGGCGTCCACGCGGAGCTCGCGCGCGATCTGGGGGAGCGGCTTCCGCGCGCCCTTGTACTGCATCGCCGAGGTCCGCGACACGACGCGCAGCGCTTGGATCTGCGCCAGGGTGGTGATGAGCGCCTCGGTCATCCCGTCGGCGAAGAACTCCTGGTCGGGATCGCGAGACAGGTTCTCGAGCGGCAGCACGGCGATCGACTCGACACCGCGAGGCGCGAACACCGCGGTCTCGACCTCAACCGAGCGGGAGGGAGGGGCCCCTTGGCCCTTCGCCCCCGTCTGGATCGCCCGCAGCGCGGCCTCCACCCGGGCGGCCGATCCGGGACGCCGCGTGGGGTCCTTCTCGAGCAGGGAGACCAGAAGGGCATCGAACGTCGGGGAGACCCGGACGCCGAGCGTGCCGGAGCGCGGCGCCGGCAGGTGAAGGATCTCGTTCACGAGCGCCGTATTGAGCGTGGCGCCGAACGGGAGCTTTCCGGTCGCCATTTCGTAGAGCAGAACGCCGAGCGAGTAGAGATCGCTCCGCTCGTCGCTCTCCTTTCCGAGGAGCTGCTCCGGGGACATGTAGGCGAGCGTGCCGACGACCTGTCCGAGATCGGTCAGGCTCCGCGTCTCGGGCGATGAGTCGCCGCCCGTGCAGAGGAGCGCGAGCCCGAAGTCGAGAAGCTTGACCTGCCCTTTCGGCGTGACGATGACGTTTCCCGGCTTCAGGTCGCGGTGGATGATCCCCTGCTCGTGCGCGGCGGCCAGCGCGGCGGCGATCTGCGCGCCGATCTCCGCGACCTCAATCTCCGGGATGGGGCCCGCCCGGAGGCGGTCTTGGAGCTTCTCACCTTCGACGAATTCCATTGCCATGAAGTCGATTCCGTCGTCGGAATCGAAGTCGAACACAGTGCTGATCGAGGGGTGGCTCAGCAGGGAAAGGGCGCGCGCCTCCCGGCGGAACCGCTTTCGGGCCGATTCGTCCATCCGGGCGCTCGAGCGGAGAATCTTGACCGCCACGTCGCGACCCAGATGCTCGTCGCGCGCGCGGTAGACGACGCCGATGCCGCCCCGGCCGACCTCCTCGAGGAGGCGATAGCGTGAAATCCGCTCCCGCATCACGACGTGGCTCCCCCGCGCGCGAGGCGTCCTGTTAGCTCCATTCGGCTCATCCTCTTATGATGCGCGGCGAGGGATCTTGGCGGCCTGCATTTTCGGGCGCGGCCGGACCGCAGGCCGCTACCAGAAAGCCCTTTACAGATCGGGAGTCTTCGCAGAATATCACGGTGCGGGGTGGAGCAGCCTGGTAGCTCGTCGGGCTCATAACCCGAAGGTCAGAGGTTCAAATCCTCTCCCCGCAACCAATGAAAGCCAAGGGGTCAGGGAGTGTTCCCTGACCCCTTTTTCGCGACCCTGCGTCGGACCGGGCGCACCGCAGCCGTGGCTGCGTCGCGTGCTTCCTATCGAAGCGCGCCGCTTCCCTCGCCTGAGCCGGCCAGCTGGTTCAGATAGCGCCGGACCAGCTCCCCTTCGCGCTCCCGCAGGCCGATGCAGTCGTTTCCGGCTTCGAGCACGCGGGCAAGCTCCGCCTCGGCGCCCGGCGGGCTGTGCTCCGGCATCGAGAAGAACGCGTTGGTCTTCTGGAGCTGCTCCTCGTCACAGCCCACGCCGGAATACGGGATGTAGACCGCATAGGCCGGTGGCATCTTCTTCGCGTAGGCGTCGTAATTCTTCGTCACCCACGCGTAGACCTGCTTCCGGAATTCGAGCGTCCCGGCCATCGTCTGCGGAATCGTGAAGAGCTCCTGGGGCCGCAGCGGTCCGTCGAGCACGTAGGCGAGCGCCGCCTCGCGGAGCTTTGTCTCGCGGAAGTTTCCCAGAGCCGAAAGGAGCGGCATGCGATCGGTCGGCGCCGTGGCCGCCTCGAAGCGCTTCTTGTATTCCTCGAAGAGCGCCGCGTCGCCTCGGACCGCGGACAGAACGAGCACCTGGCTCACAAGCGAGGGATCGATCGACCCGCGGTCGGCGAGGAACGACTTGGCGAGCTGCTCCGCGTGGGTGAGCGCCTCCTGGTCCCGCCCCTCGTCCGCAAGCCAGCCCAGGAGCTGGGGCCGGAAAATCGAGACCCCATCCTCCTCGCCGGGCGCCCGGTCGAGGCCAAAGCGCTTCTTGGAAGGGCCCAGGAGGCGTCGGACGTAGACCGCGAACGGCGTCTCGAGATCCTCGGTGACGAAGAACTCCTTGGCGCTCTGCAGGGATTCCAGTAGCACGCCCGCCACTTCCGGACGCGGCTCGTCCGCGAAGCCGGCGATGAGCTTCAGATACTGGTCGCCGTGGATGTCGCCCGCCGCGAGGAGCGCGTCGAGATTCTGGAGAAAGCCGATCCGCTGGTCTGCGGAGAGCACCTTGGGCGCTGCCTCGGCGAGCTTGGTGAGCGTCGCGGGGTCCACGCTCCAGCGGTAGTAGCCGCTCGCGCCGTTCGGGTGAACCCATGCGGGCGGCTTGCCCGCCAGCCCCGGGAGCGTCACCGTGGCCGTCGACTCGCTCAAGAGCAGCTGATGGCTCATCACCTTCGTCCCGTCGGAGTACTTGAGCGTTACCGGGACCTGCCAGAGAAGCCGCATGGGCGGCGTTACGCCGTAATGGAGGTACCGCTTCTGCGTGAGCCACACGCGGCCGTCCTTCAGGACGTCGGCGTGCACGAGCGGAACGCCGGGCTGATCCAGGAACGTGGACATCGGAGCGCGAAGGTCGCGGCCCGCCGCCTTGGAGAGCGCGCTCCAGAGATCGTCGGCCGTGGCGTTCCCCCACTCGTGCTGCTTGAGATAGGCAAGCACACCTTGGCGGAACGTCTCCGGCCCGATCCACTGCTCGAACATCGCGAGGGTCGCGTGCCCTTTGCTGTAGGCGAGCGGGTCCGCGGATTCGAGCAGGTTCGACATACTTTCAATCGGCTGGCGGATGACGCGCGTGGAGAGCTGCGCGTCCATTTTCATCGCCCGCTGCACCCCATCGAGCGCGTCCGCCTGCAGTTGGAGGTTGGGGTACACCTCCCCGGCTATCTTGAATCCGATCCAATCTGCGAACGATTCGTTGAGCCAGAGATCGTCCCACCACTTCATCGTCACGAGATCCCCGAACCACATATGGGCGATCTCGTGGGCGGTGAAATGGGCGAAGGTCCGCCGCTGCGACGTGCTCATCGTCTTGGGGTCGAAGAGGAGGTACCGGTCGCCGTACGTGATCGCGCCTGGGTTCTCCATCGCGCCGGGCGAGAACTCGGGCACGGCGATCAAGTCGAGCTTCTCGTAGGGATAGCGTCTCCCGAAGTACTTCTCGAGCGCCGCCATGATCGGCGGCGTCATCGTGACGGCGACCTGGGCGAGTGCCTTGCTTCCCTGCGGCACGACGACGCGGCCCGGGATCGACATGCCGGGGATCGGCACGAATTCCAGCGGTCCGGTGGCGATCGCGAGGAGGTAGGAGGGGAGCGGCTTGGTGCGGCGGAAGACGACGGTCTTCATGCCGTCCTTCACGGTCTGGCGCTCGACCGGGGTATTGGAGACGGCCTCGTGGGCTTGCGGAACGACCACGGTGATCTGGTACGGAAACTTGAACGCCGGCTCGTCCCAGCAGGGGAAGGCCAAACGCGCGTCCACCGCCTCGAACTGCGTGAAGGTGTAGGCGTGCCCCCCCGTTACAAGCCGGTAGAGGCTGGTCGCGCGCTGGTCGAACTCGTTCGAGAACGAGACGTCGAGCGCGTAGGGGCCGGGCGCGATCTCCGCCGCCGCCGTGGCGGTCACGAGGCCCTCCACGCCCTCCTGGGGCGTGAGCTCGCGGGAACCGCCCTTTCCAACGAGGACGACCCTGCCAAGCTTCATCTCCTGGGCGTGAAACAAGATCGACTTTGTCGGGTTCAGAATCTTGAGCTCCACGCGGACCGAGCCCGAGTAGTCCATCTTGTCCGCATCGAGGTTTAGCCGGATCGCCTCGAACGTGGGGATGATGTCGGTGGGCAGGCGCCCCACCGCGGCGCAGACAGGATCGGGCGCGGGCCCTACAAGGAGACCTGCCGTCGCCAGCGTGGCCAGAAGGAAGTGTCTGAGCGTCATGGATTCTCCTGGTGCCTCGTGGGTCAGCGAACGCCCAGGGGGCGGGATAAAAAATCGGATATCTGAGTTAGATATCTTATGAATTGCCCTAGTTGGAGTTTTTCCGGCAGAATTCCGTCCACGGGGGACGGTCGGCAAGAGTGTGCCATAACACTCTTGAGTTAGCACGTCCGAGCCCGGCAAGAGCTGAATCCCCCGCAGACCTGCCGCAACCAGACGTGGCCGAGAACGACATCGAGAAGGAGGACAAAGGCCATGTTCCGCATCGATTTAGCAGTCGCCTCTTTCAGTTCGCCCAGAACTTTCCTCGCGGGCGCGATTCTCCTGGCCGCAGCCGCCGGATGCAGCACGAACAAGGTGACCGGCCCTGCGAAGCCGGTCCCCCTGACCATCCAGGCGATTGGGGTGGGCGGGGCGAACCGAGCCGGCTCACCCTCCGCGGCCCTCGCGGCGGCCGTGGACGACACGGTGGACTTCACGAAGGCGCTCCTCGTGGTGCGCGACGTGCGGTTCAAGCTCACCGAAGGCGCGGAAGCCGACTCCACGGACGAGTCCGGCGACCTCGGCGACGCGGACGATCCGAGCGACTCCACAGGGGTGCACGACGGTGATGATGATGGGGAAGAGGGCGACGGCGCGGTGCTCTTCCGCGGCCCGTTCGTGATCGATCTCCTCGCGCAGAGCGCGGAGAGCCTCGACACCGAGATGGTTCCTCCGGGCGACTACCGGCGCGTCCAGGGCCACCTGCGGCCGCTTCTCGCCGGCGACTGGAACGCCTCCAAGTTCGACTTCCTGGTCGGGAGCACGGTGTACCTGGCCGGAACGGTCAAGGGAGACGGTGGCGGTCCGTTTACGTACCAGGCGCGAATCGACAACGAGTTCCAGATCCGCGGCAAGTTCACGGTGCATACCGGCACGCCAGCCACCGCGTTCATCGTCTTCGACCTCGCCCGCTGGCTTCGCGGGAGGGACGGAGCGTTCCTTGATCCCCGTCTCCCCGAGAACGACCAGGCGATCCGGTCCGCGATCCGCCACTCGATCAAGGTCGGGATGGACCGGGACCACGACGGCGAAATTGACGACGACATGCACGCCGAGGGGAGCTAGGCTTTAGTTAGTCTGGGGGCGGCGAACCCCCGCCGCCCCCCTTACCGCGCTACAGCCGGGTCCTCTGAGGGAGGAGCAGCATATGACCCCTCGAGCTACGATGCTGCGTTCACGCTTCGGCCTCCTTCGATTCATAGCGGCCGCATTCCTGGTGCTCGCCGGCGTCGTCCAACCCAGCGTGGGGTCCGCGACGCTGGGCTCGATCACGACGCGGCCCGGGGCCCCCACGACGTGCGATTCGGTCGGTCTCATCGTGGCGGGCACGATGCCGAGCACCTGCTACGAGCTGATCGGCGCGGTGCTCGAGGGACCGAGGATGCTCCCGACGATGGGGCCGCTACCGACGTTCGAGTTCCTCGTCCGGATGACCGTTCAGGAGCCAAACCCACTCCTCGAGAGGCCGTGCGCGGTGCTTCCGCCCTACGAGCGGGGCTTCCGAATGGGCTCGCTCCCGGCCGGCCGTTACCTCGTCCGGGGCGTTGAATATCTGGTCCCATACTCGCCCGACTCGACCGCGGCAGCGATCGACTCGAGCAAGCTGGATGCCGCGTTCGACGTGAGCTTCGTCTCGCCGTGCCCGCCAAAGGGCTGCGCCCTGCTCTCCTTCGGACCGGGCGATTCGACCCGGCTGGCCCGCTGCGACGCGACGGCGAAACCCGGATTTAACGCCTGCTTCGACGTGGTCCTCATGAACGACGTCCCGGTCGGAGGCCTCCAGACCGAGATCACCGTGACCGGCCCCAACAACAGCGCGGAGATGCCGGGGGAGCTGTTCCACCCGGTATCGGTTCTCGTCGCGCCCCACGCCGCCGGTTTCCAGGTGGCATGGTCCGCCGACGGCTCGCGCGCGAAGATCCTTCTCTTCTCCTCGACGAACTCATCGATCCCTGGGGCGCGGAACGATCCTCCACGTCTGCTATGCGGTGGCGCCGGAGGTTTCCGAGGGGCGCTACACGCTTCGCTACGCCAACACGGTCATCGCGGACCCGGCCGGTGGGGAGATTCCTCTCTGCCCGACGGTCGCCGAGATCGTGGGCTCCATCTGCGTTGCCATGACCGACGGCTGTGACCTGAACGGCGACGGCGCGTCGGACATCGTCGACATCATTCAGCTCGTGCGCTGCGCGCTGGCCGGACCCGGAGGCGCAAGCGACGCCTGCCCCGACAGCGTGAGAGCGAAGGCCGACTGCAACAGCGACGGCTTGGTCAACATCCGTGACGTGATCTGCTGCGTGCGGAAGGTCTTGGATGGCGGCGGATTCGGATCGGGCGGGGGCGCACCGGCCGACACGTCGGGCACGACGCAGATCGGATTTACAGGGCCGGTGCAATGGATCAGCCCGACCGAGGGCCGGGCGACGATCGAGATAACCCCCGGGACCGACTTCGCGGGGATCCAGTTCGGAATCGACGGAAGCACCTCGAGGGCGCGGATCCGGGACTTGAGCCTCTTCGATCCGACGGGCGCGTATCACCTCGAGACGAGCGTGGATCCCGGCGGCGGCAACGCGCGCGCCATGCTCTACCAGACGATGTACTTCCGGACCGGTCCAGGTTCCGGCCCGGTGCCCCGCTCCTCCCTCGCGGCGGTCCCGCCCTTCCGGATCGACGTGATTCTGGAGGCGGCGTCGGGCTCGACCGGCACCGGCGGGCTGGAGCTTGTCGGCCCGAGGAGCGCGAGCTTCTCCGCTCGGGCGATCGCTACGAAATCGATCGCGCCCACGGCGGAGGTTCCACAGAGCCCGGCGGCGGTGCCATCTCTGAGCGTGCCGGCGCCCAACCCGTTCGCGGTGGGAACGGAGATCGCGTACACGGTCCCGACCCAAAGGCGCGTGACGCTCCGGGTCTACAGCGTTTCCGGGCGCCTGATCCGGACGCTCGTCGACGCGTCGGTGCCCGCGGGCCTCCACCGCGCGCGGTGGGACGGCCGCGACTCCGAGGGCCGCGAGGCGCGCTCCGGGATCTACTTCTTCAAGTTCACGGCTGGGGACGTGGAACGGACCGCGCGGGTGATGAGGCTGCGGTAGACGGAGTCCGGGGCGGCTGGGTGCCGCGCCGTCGGCATGTTGTAAGATCGGGGCGATGGACCCTCACGACCCGGTCGTACTGTTCATCATTTTCGTGCTGCTCCTGCTCGCGCCGCTCTGGATGCTCGGCTGTTAGGCCGGGATCCGGGCGGCCCCGAGCGGGAGAGCCGGTGTCCGTCGGTCGCTACCGCCCGAGCCGGGGTCATTCTTCCAGATCGACCCACGTCCCCGTCTGATCGCTCTTCCGCGCCGCGTCCAACACCTTCTGAACCTCGAGAGCCTCGGCGAAGCTCGGGGTCGCGGCGGCGCCGTTCAGGATCGCCTCGCGCAGCATCGCGACCTTGACGCGGAACGGCGCCAGGAGCGGGATCTCGGGCGTCGGCTTTAGCTGGAGATCCTCGGGAATGGGTAGGTCGTCGAAGCCCCCCTTTTCATTCGGGCGCCCGATCCGATCGCCGTTCAGGACGACGAACGCGTCGTCGGACCCGAACGCCTCGTAACGTTCCTGGCGAACGCGCGATCCTCCGAAGGTGTCCACCAGACCCGTGGCGCCATTCGCGAACTCGATGAAGATCGTGTAGCAGTCCTCGGCGGAGATCGCCCGGTGGGCGGCGGTCACGCCCGGCGCGGTGGGGGCCAAGAGGCGGAGCCGGCAAAAGACCCGCCGAATCGGCCCACCCCAGAGGAGCAGCTGGTCCACGTCGTGGGAGCCAAGGGCGCCGAGGAACCCACCGCCCCGCTCCTTCTCCGTGAGCCAGGTCAGACGGCGGTTGGGATCGCGGCCCCACCCCGGCAGCCGCGTGCGCATCACGAGATGCTCGATCCGACCCAGCCGTCCCTCCTCGATCCAGCGCGTCAGCGTGGCGCGCCCGGGCTGGTGGCGGAACTCGTGGTTCACGACGGCGACCACGCCACGCGACTTCGCCAGGGCCGCGAGCTCCTTCGCCTGCGCGGCGTTGAGCGCGAACGGTTTCTCGAGGAGGACGTGCCTGTCCCGCTCCAGCGCCGCGCGCGCC
Source organism: Candidatus Eisenbacteria bacterium (assembly GCA_005893305.1). NCBI lineage: Bacteria > Candidatus Eiseniibacteriota > Candidatus Eiseniibacteriota bacterium. The sequence goes on from VBOZ01000001.1 coordinate 62,916, forward strand.
ATCGGATAGTGGAGGTCGACGGGAGTGGAGATCGAGACGAGGTCGGCCTCGACGTCGTCGAGGAGCTTCTTCCAATCGTCGGTCGCGTGGGGGATCGCGTGGGCGTCGGCGACCTTTTTGGCGTTTTCCAGGTGTCCGCTCGCGACACCCACGAGCCGAAATGCAGGGTCGGATGCGAATCCGGGCGCGTGGACCTTACTTCCGAAGCCGGTGCCGACGAGGAGGACGCGGATAGGACCCTGTACCGGCATAGCGGCGGATCCTATCAGGATTGGAGCTTCCGGCGCCAGACCTCGCGCAAAAGCTCGATGGAGCCGGGTGCGTGGCCGGCGTAGTGATTGTTGAAGTAGCCGTAGACGTCGACGTTCCGCTCGAGGATGGAGGCGAGGGCCGGAACCCAACGCTCCATTTCGGGCGTGCGGTCGACGATCACCCTGTCCCAGCGGTCGGTTTTCATCTCGATCCCCTTCCGATCCCCCAGCCAGCGCGCGTAGACGAAATCGGCCGTCACGACGTCGTGCTTTCGAACCAGCGCGTCTACCATCGGCATCCACGGAAGATCGATCAGCGCGAAGGCCACGCGGTGCCGGCGAAGGGCGGACAGGAGGGCATCTCCGACCCACGCCTTGTTTCTCACCTCGAGCGCGAAGGCGCGTTCCGAAGGAAGCGTCTCCAAAAACGGCTCCAGCCTGGTTAGGAACGCGGATGCCGAGGCGAACACGTCGGGGCGGAAATACGGGAACTGGATTAGGAGCGGTCCCAGCTTGTCCCCCAGCTCCTCCATCGAGCCCAGAAACTCCTTCAAGTCGTCCCCGGTGTCGACCAGGACCTTCTCGTGGGTGATCAGTTGGGGCACCTTCGCCGCGACCTTGAATCCGGCCGGCACCTTCGCCGCCCAACTTCGAGCTTGCGCGGCGGTGGGAATGCGGTAAAAGGTGGCGTCGATCTCGACCGTGTCGAACCGGCGCGCGTAGAGGCTCAGGAAATTCGCGGACTTCGCGCCGGCGGGGTAAAACGTACCGACCCAGCTTTCGTCGCTGAAGCTCGACGTGCCGATGTGAAGCCGGGGATGAATCGGATCCCAGGCGGTCCCTGCAGTCTCTTCAAAGGAGAACATGGCCGCAGACGTTACCCCCGCGACTTCGAGCGGACAAGAGCCGGGCCCCGCGGCGCGCCGTCCGAATCGGTTTCTTTGGGGCGCCGCCACGTCGGCGCACCAGACCGAAGGCGGGAACGACCGGAACGATTGGTGGGCCTGGGAAGCGATTCCCCGAAAGATCGCGGACGGAACCCGCTCGGGAGCGGCCTGTCTGAGCTGGGAGCGATGGGAGGAGGATCTCGACCTCGTCCGCGGGCTCGGCTTGAACGCCTATCGCTTCTCGATCGAATGGAGCCGCGTCGAGCCCGAGGTGGGGCGGTACGATGAGGCCGCGCTCGGACACTACCGCGCCGTGCTCGAAGGATGCAGGGTTCGCGGGATCACGCCGCTGGTCACGCTCCACCACTTCACCAACCCGGCCTGGTTCGCCGCGCTCGGCGGCTGGGAAGACGCGAAGAACCTTCCCCATTTCGTGCGCTACGCGCGCCTCATGGGCGAGCGGTACGGAGATCTCGTCGACCGCTGGATCACGGTGAACGAGCCCGAAGTGCTCGGGTTCTACGCCTATGACTCCGGCAGTTTTCCGCCCGGCGTCAAGGACCGTTCGCGCGCGCTCGTCGTCATCGCGAACCTGCTCGAGGCGCACGGCCTCGCCGCCCATGCGCTCAAGGAAACCGACCGGGTCGACGCCGACGGCGATGGCGTGGCCGCACTCACGGGCGCCGCGAAGCACTGGGCCCTGCTGGAGCCGCGCTCCCGGTGGTCGCCGCTCGACCGGTTCGTCGCCTCGGCGCAGCACCGGGTCTTCAACGTCGCGGTCGCCCGCGCGCTCGCGGGAGGCCCGATCGAGTTTTCCATCCCGGGCGCGCGGGCGGTGCGCCGCCAGGTGGGGGCGCTCCAGGGCTCATCCGATTTTCTGGGCGTGAACTACTACACGCAGTGGATGGTCTCGCTCCTGGGAAAGGAGCCCCGCTCGGTACGGCGCGGCGCGCCCATGAACGATCTCGGCTGGGAGATCTATCCCGAGGGGCTGGAGCGCGCGCTCCACGAATGCGCCGCGTTCGGGCTCCCGATGCTCGTGACCGAGAACGGCATCGCCGACGCCGTGGACCGATGGCGGCCGGACTTCATCCGCGCTTCGCTGGAGGCGCTCAACCGCGCCCGGGCCGCCGGGCTCGATATCCGCGGATATTTCCACTGGTCGCTCATGGATAACTTCGAGTGGGCGGACGGCCATCTCGGCCGATTCGGCCTCTACGAGACGGACTTCGAGCACCCGGAAGGGCCCCGCGTGAAGCGCCCGAGTGCGGCGGTCTACGCGCAGGAGGTCGCCGCCCGCGGATGACGCAACGACATTGCAATGCGCCCACTCCGCACGGGCCAGCCGACCACGACTGACCTATAACTGATTGATTTGCAATAGATTAGCCGCTCAAAATCCGCTCTCCCGCTGGCACTCCCGTTGCAGTTCTTGGGCTTACGAAGACACGGCCCCGGCGCATTCGGGGGCCTTCGTTCGGGAGGGAGCCGGAATGAGAAGGGTAGCTTTGGGGATCGCGCTGCTCGCAGCGGCCGCCGTCTGCGCGGCCGCGCCGCAATCAGGAGGCTCGAAGCGGGCGGGCATGACGATACGGGTCGGGGAACCTTATCCCGGCGCCGCTCTGGATTTTCAAGAAGAGCCAGCCGTGTCGCTGGTGCCCGACACGAAGGTGTATTACGTCCGCGATCGGGAGTGCGACCTCTACCGCTACGGGCTCTACTGGTATTTTTTGGAGGACAGCCTCTGGTTCCGCGCGCGGAACTGGCAAGGGCCGTTCTTGCACCTGCAATCGTCCTCCGTTCCCCGCTCGGTAAAAACCGTGCCGCTCAACTACCGGCGCCACTGGCCCGGTCCGCAGCCTCCCGCGCTGGTTCAGGGCGACTATAAGAAGAGGCCGCCGAAGGAGAAGTAGACGGCCCCAGAGCACGCGCCGAGCGCTCGGACAATCGAGCCCACGCTTCCTCGATCAACGGTCCCACCCAGAACGCCACGAATGTCAGCACGAAGCCCGCCAGGATGTCGACCACCCAGTGATGACGTAGGTAAACGGTCCCGACGATCAACCCGACTCCGAAGGGGAGCTGAAGCCAGAAATTCCAACGGAGATGCTTCCACGCGAGGAGCAGCGCCAGGAGCGCGACCGCGCAGTGGAGCGACGGGAACGCGCCGCGCGCGGTGAGAGGGATCGCGGCGGTCGCCGCGCGGGTGGAGTCGAGAAAGGCCGATCCGCCGCGGAGCGCCACGGTGAACGCCTCCGGGATCGCGAGCCGCGGGGCCGACGCGGGCCACGCGACGTACCCGATGTAGCCCAAGTAGAGACAGAGGACCAGGCTCACCATCGTGTAGCGAAACGCCTTCCAGTCTTTCCGAATATAGAGAAGGAGGCCCAGAAGCGGACCGCAAATGTAGAAGCTCCAGTAGCAGAACGTGAAGTAATCGGTCAGGAACGGGTGAATGAACCGCTCGGCCCAGATGGCCGGCTCGACGCCGAAGAGCTTGAGGTCCCAGCGATAGAGGTCGGCGGTGATGTCCTTCGCCCCGTAAAAACGGATCAGATCGTCGAGGTTCACGTAGACGTTCGCGCAGAAGACGAACGGCATCGCGTCGCGAAGGAGCCCCCACTGGGGGCGAAACCGCACGAGCCAGAGGAAGAACGCCGTCGCCGCGACGAGGGCGACGAGGCGCGCCAGGGATCCGGGGTAGCCCGCCGCGGGACCGTCCGCGATTGTCGGGACGGTGCTCATGCGCGCGAGCGTGTAGGCCATCGGCACGAAGAAGACGAGGGTGATCGCCTCCTCGACCCGGAGTCGGAGGAAAAACGAGCGGAGGCTCAACGCCGGCGGGGCGAGGACGGGGCGGGCGACTCAGCTTCGGCCGCGCCCGCGGCCGCGCCGGCGAGCTCGGCTTCGGGCTCCGGAGCCGAGTCGACCCGCCCGATCTTGATCCGAACGTCGAGGGCGATGCAGGAGGCGGTGCCGGGGAACACGAGGACCGGATTCAGATCCATCTCGAGAATCCGAGGATGGTCGGTCGCCATGTGCGAGACCCGGTGGAGGAGATCGATGAGCGACGCCGTGTTCGAGGGCGGAGATCCGCGGTAGCCCTCGAGGAGCGGGTAGCTCCGGATACTGCGAATCATCTCGTCCGCATCGCGGTCGGTGAGGGGCGCCACCCGAACCGACACGTCCCGGAGCAGCTCGACCGCGACGCCGCCGAGCCCGAAGAGGAGCACCGGTCCGAAGAGGGGATCCCGGGTCATGCCCACGATCGTCTCGATTCCTCCGGTCACCATCCGCTCGAGCGTCACGCCCTCGAAGCGGGCGCTCGGCTTCGTTCTGGCGAGCGACGTCCGGATCTCGTCGAAGGCGCGCGCAGCTTCCTCCTCGGTCCGAAGCCCCAGCTTGACGCCGCCGACGTCCGTCTTGTGGATGACGTCGGCGGACCGGATCTTCATCACGACCGGGAACCCAAGGCTCTTCGCGACGACCGCCGCCTCGCCCCGATTGGTGGCGGTGCGCGCCGCGGGCGTGCGGATTCCGTACGCGGCGAGGATCTTCGCGATGGAGTCGGAATCAAGCCACTGCGTGGACGTCTTGGAGTCTCCTGCGAGCGCCGCCTCGATGGCAGCTCGAGCGCGGTCGGGATCGATTCCCGCGAGCTCGGGCACTTTCCCGACCGGTGCGCTCCGCCACGCTCCGTACTTCACGACGCGGGCGAGCGTGCGCGCCGCCGCCTCCGGGAAGGCGTAGGAAGGGATGTGCCCCTCGTTGAGCGATTGGAGGCTCTCGGGAAGACCGTGCGACCCCATGAAGCAGGAGAGGATCGGCTTCTTCGATCCCGCCGCGCCCGTGAGGATCGCGCGCGCCACTTCGGGCGCGCCGGTCGCGAGCGGCGGGACGAAGATGACGATCACGGCGTCGACGTTCTGATCGGCGATCAGGAGACGGAGAGCCTGCTCGTACGACGGCGCGGTGGCCGAAGCGATCATGTCGACCGGATTCTTGACGCTCGCCTCGGGCGCGAGAAATCCCCGCAGCGCCTTCATCGTCTTGGGCTGTAGCGACGGGAGCGTCAGACCCGCCGATTCGCAGGCATCGGCCGCCATGATTCCCGGTCCCCCAGCGTTCGTGAGAATCGCCACCCGGTCTCCGGAAGGGACGGGCTGATAGGCGAGGAGGAGCGCCGTGTCGAAGAGCTCCTCGATCGTATCGGTCCGGATGACGCCGCTCTGATGGAAGAGGGCGTCCACCGCGACGTCCGAGCCGGCCAGCGCGCCGGTGTGCGACGACGCGGCCCGCGCGCCGCTCTTCGAGCGGCCGCCCTTCACCGCCACGATCGGCTTTTTCCGCGCGACGCGGCGGGCGATCTGCGTGAACTTCCCCGGGTTGCCGAACGATTCGAGGTAGAGAAGAATGAGATCGATCCCCTTGTCTCGCTCCCAAAACTCGATCAGGTCGTTCCCCGACACGTCGGCCTTGTTCCCCACGCTTACGAACTGGGAGATGCCGAGGGCGAGCCTTCGCGCGTAATCGAGAATCGCGAGGCCCAGCGCCCCGCTCTGCGAGGAGAACGCGACCCGGCCGGGAAGCGCGTCCACCGGCGCGAAGGTCGCGTTCAGGGAGACGTTGGGATCGGTGTTGAGGAGCCCAAGGCAGTTCGGCCCGACGAGGCGCATGCCGTGACGGCGCGCCGCTTCCAAAAGCTCCCGCTCCCGCTCGGCTCCCTCGGGACCGATCTCCCTGAAGCCCGCCGAGATGACGATGAGGGCCTGGACGCCCTTCCGGCCGCATGCCTCGACGGCCTCGAGCACGTGCGCCGCGGGGATCACGATGACCGCGAGATCGACGTCGCCGGGGATCGACTCGACGTCGGGGTAGGCGGGGACCGACTGGACGTGGCCCGTGTTCGGATTGACCGGGTAGACCGGTCCCTGGAAGCCCGCCTCGAGCAGGTTGTGGAGGATCGCACCGCCGAGGGATTCGCGGCTCCGCGATGCGCCGATCACCGCTACCGAGCGCGGCCGAAGGAGCGGATCGAGCGAGTCGGGCACGATTCAGCTACGCCAGGACGCCGGCTTTCTTGCGGATCGCTTCGACCTGCTTCGCGAGCGCGGCATCCTTCTGCGTGATCCCTCCCTGGTCATGCGTCACGAGCGAAAGCGTGATGTTGGAATAGCGTACGTCGATATCGGGATGATGGTTCGCCAGCTCCGCCAGGTGGGCCACCGCGTTGACGAACACGATCGCTTCGGGAAAGGAGGCGTGGCTGAAGGTCTTGGTCAATTTGCCGTCCTGGTTCACCCAACCGGGCAACTCTTGGAGGGCCGCTTTGATTTCGGCTTCGGTCAGCTTGGCCATGATTTCCTCCTACCAGCGTCCGAGCAGGCCCGGATCCGGCATCATTTCCGGGGTCCACTGCTCGGCCAAAATCTCCACATCGGTCGGCTTCCCCGTGACGCGGGTCACGACTTCCTTCACCTGCGCCATGATCTGCGGCGCGTACGGGCAGAAAGGGGTCGTGAGTAGCATCCGCACCATGAAGGGCTCGACGCTCTGGTCGATTTCGCGGACCAGTCCCAACTCTATGATGCTGAGGTGGATTTCGGGATCGACCACCTCTTCCAGCGCGGTTCGGATTTCGGCTTCGGTCGCCATGATGGTTCCTCGTGGTTGCTCGGGGCGCGCGGCCCCGGCCTCAGTCCGCGATGCCGACGAGAAGATCTTCCCCGTCGACGCGCACGGGATAGGTCTGGACGGGCGTGATCGCCGGGAACGTGAGCGCGGCTCCGCTCTTGATGCTGAATCGCGCGCCGTGTCTCGGGCAGATCACCTGATCCCCCTCCACCTCTCCCTCGGCGAGGGGTCCGCCGTCGTGGGTGCAGATGTCATCGATCGCGTAGAACCCGTCGTCCAGACGATAGATCGCGATCCGCCGCTCCTCCACGTCGAAGACCTCGGCCCGATCCGGAGGCACGTCGCTGACCTTCCCCACGCGGACGAATCGCGCCGTTTGCTCGCTCAATCCGTCCCCCCATCCTCGCCGGGCCAGCCCCGGATGCCATAGACTCCCACTTTCAGCGTCTTGAGCGCAAGCAGCGCGCACTTGAGCCGGACCGGCCCCAGCTCGATGCCCAGCATCTCGAGCACCTCGTCTTTCCCGATCCGCTTCACTTCCTCGAGCGACTTGCCGCGGATCTCCTCGGTGAGCATCGAGGCCGCGGCGCGGCTGATCGAGCAACCCTTCCCGCTGAACCGGACGTCCGCGACCTTCCCGTCCTCGATCTTCAGATCCATCCGGATCACGTCGCCGCAGAGCGGGTTCGAATCCTCGGCGCTGATGTCCGGATGCTCGAGGGTGCCGAAATTCCGGGGGCTCTGGTAGTGGTCGAGAATGTTCTGGCGAAAGAGGTCGTCGAAGCTCATCGGTGGAAGACTTGCTTGGCCTTTCGCACGCCTTCTCCGAGGCGCTCGACGTCCGAGATCAGGTTGTAGACGTAGAAGCTCGCGCGGGTCGTCGCGGCCAGGCCGAGCTTGGTGTGGAGCGGCATCGCGCAGTGGTGCCCCGCTCGGACCGCGACCCCTTCGTGGTCCAGGACCGCCGCGACGTCATGGGCGTGGATGTCGTCGACCGTGAAGGGGACGATGCCGCCGCGCTCCGCGGCGGGGGGGCCGTAGATGGTGACGCCGGGGATCGAACCCAGGACCCGCATGGTCTCCTCGACCAGCTCCCGTCCGTGCGCGTGCACGGCCTCCATGCCGATCTCGCTCAGGTAGTCGATCGCGGCCCCGAAGGCGATCGTGTCGGCGATGTTCATGGTGCCGGCCTCGAACTTGAACGGCACGTCGTTCCAGGTCGAGCCCTCGAGACGCACCTCGCGGATCATCTCGCCGCCGCCGAAGAACGGAGGCATCGCCTCGAGAAGCTCCCGCTTCCCGTAGAGCGCGCCGATCCCGGTCGGGGCGAGCATCTTGTGTCCCGAGAGCGCGAGGAAGTCGCAGTCGAGCGCCCGCACGTCGACCGGCATGTGCGGAACGCTCTGGGCGCCGTCGACCATGACCACCGCGCCGGCGGCGTGCGCTCGGCGCGCGATCTCCGCGACGGGGTTGATGGTCCCCAACACGTTCGAGACGTGCGCGAGGGAGACGATCTTGACCGGACCCTGAAGGAGCCGGTCGAGACCGCTCAGATCGAGCCGCCCGTTCCCGTCCACCGGAATGTACCGGATCGTCGCGCCGCGCTCGGTGGCCAGGAGCTGCCAGGGGACGAGATTCGAATGGTGCTCCATCTCGGTGAGCACGATCACGTCGCCTCGGCCGACGTTCTTCCGGCCCCAGGCGTGCGAGACGAGGTTGACGGACTCGGTGGTCCCGCGCGTAAAGACGATTTCCTTGGACGAGCGCGCGTTCAGGAAGCGCGCGACCTTCTCCCGCGCGTCCTCGTACGCCTGCGTCGCTTCCTCGGCGATCAGGTAGACGCCTCGGTGGATGTTGGCGTTGTAGGTCCGATAGTAGCGGTCCAGCGCCTCAAGCACCGCCAGCGGCTTCTGCGTCGTGGCCGTCGAATCGAGGTAGATCAACGGCTTCCCGTGGACCTTCCGCTCGAAGATCGGAAATTCCCTCCGGAGCGCGGCGAAGTCGACGTGCCGCTCGGAGGCGAGAGTCTTCGTGATCACACCGCCGCTTTCCGCTCGACGGCCTCGGTCACGAGGGTCCGGAGCGACTCGGCCGGGATCCGCTCGAGCACCGGCTCGAAGAAGCCGGCGATGATCAGGCGCTCGGCGTCGCGCCTGTCCAAGCCGCGGGCCATGAGATAGAAGATCTGGTCCTCGTCGACCTGCCCCACCGTCGCGCCGTGCGTGCAGCGCACGTCGTTCGCCTCGATCTCGAGGCTGGGGATCGAGTCGGCGCGTGCCTTGTCGGAGAGGATCAAGTTCCGGTTCGCCTGGTAGGCGTCCGAGCGCTGCGCGTCCTTGTGGACCTTGATCAGCCCTTGATAGACCATGCGCGCCCGGCCGCGGAGCGCTCCCTTGAAGAGGAGGTCGCTCAACGAGTGGCCGGCGAGGTGATTCTGGAACGTGTGGAAGTCGAAGTGCTGGGTCTCGTTCCCGAAATAGCAGCCCGAGAACTTGGCCTCACTTCCCTCGCCGTCCAAGTGCATCTCCATGTCGAGCTTCGTGAGCTTTCCGCCCAGTCCGGCGAAGGTCCAGTGGAATCGCGCGTCGCGCGCCACGCGGACGCGCTCCACGCCGAAGTGATAGACGTTCGAGCCCCAGCGTTGGAGCGTGGCCAGGTGAAGCGTCGCCTCCTGGCCGACCGTGATCTCGCTCACGCCGACGTTCACCCCGATTCCGGGCTCGCCGGGCGAATAGTACTCCTCGATCACGCTCGCCGAGCTGCCCTTCTCGAGGGCCACGACGACGCGCGGGAACGTGCCGACGTCGGGGCTCTGGCGCGAAATCAGAATGCGAATCGGCCGGGGCACGGTGACGCCCGCGGGGACGTGCACGAGGGCGCCGCCCCCGAGGAGCGCCGCGTTCAACCCTGTGAACCGGCTCTCATCGAACCGGACCGTCCCGCCGAGCAAGCGCTCCACCAGCGCGGGGTCTTTCTTGGCGGCTTCCACGATCGGGAGCACCGTCACGCCAAGCGTTCCGAGCTCGGCGTCCGCCTCGGTCCACACAACGCTCGAGTCGACCTGGACGATGAGCGCGGACCGCTCGGAGGCCGGGCCGATCTCCTCGCGGAGCGCGGCCGGGAGGTCTTGTAAGGAGCGCGCCGGCGTGTGCGGCTCGCGCGCGGCGACCACCGCGTCCCACTTGAGCGCGCTGATGTCGGTCCGCCGCCAGAGCTCTTCGATGCGGCCCGGGAACGGCGTCTTCTCGCAGAACGCCCATGCCTCGGCGCGGCGCCGGGCCAGAAAATCGGGCTCCGATCCCCGCTTCGAGAGGGCGGCGATGGCGTCCTTCGTCAGCGCCCCGATCCGCGTCGGGTCCTGGACTTCGGGCGCCGCTATATCCGTTGGATTCACGTTCGATCTCCGTTCGGTTATGGGAACGGGGCGTGGGGCGGCCTTAGCCGACCGAGCCCTCCATCTGCAATTGGATGAGGCGGTTCATCTCCACCGCGTACTCCATCGGAAGCTCCTTCGTGATCGGCTCGATGAATCCGCTCACGATCATCGCGGCCGCCTCCGCCTCCGGAATGCCGCGGCTCATGAGATAGAAGAGCTGCTCGTCGCCGATCTTGGAGACCGTCGCCTCATGGCCGATCGTGACCTGGTCCTCCTCGATCTCCATGTACGGGTAGGTGTCCGACCGCGAAAACTCGTCCAGGAGCAGCGCGTCGCAGCGCACCGTCGACTTGGACCCCTTCGCGCCCTTCGCGATCTTGATGAGGCCTCGATACCCGGCGCGCCCGCCGTCCTTGCTGATCGATTTCGAGACGATGCTCGAGGTCGTGTTCGGCGCGCCATGGACCGCCTTGCCGCCCGCGTCCTGGTGCTGACCCTTGCCCGCGAACGCGATCGAGAGGATCTCGGCGTGGGCGCCCGGCTCCATGAGATAGACGCTCGGGTACTTCATCGTGAGCTTGGAGCCGAGGTTCGCGTCGACCCACTCCATGGTGGCGTCCTGGTAGGCGGCCGCCCGCTTCGTCACGAGGTTGTAGACGTTGTTCGACCAGTTCTGGATGGTCGTGTACCGGCAGCGCGCACCCTTTTTCACGACGATCTCGACCACGGCCGAGTGAAGCGAGTCGGACGCGTAGATGGGCGCCGTGCAGCCCTCGACGTAGTGCACCCACGCGCCCTCATCGACGATGATGAGGGTCCGCTCGAACTGACCCATGTTCTGGGCGTTGATGCGGAAGTAGGCCTGGAGCGGCATCTCGACCTTCACGCCCTTCGGCACGTAGATGAACGACCCTCCGCTCCACACCGCGCTGTTCAGGGCCGCGAATTTGTTGTCGGTCGGCGGAATGAGCGTCCCGAAGTATTCCCTGAAGAGCTCCGGGTGCTCGCGCAACGCCGAATCGGTGTCGAGGAAGAGCACGCCCTGCTTCGTGAGGCTCTCCTTGATCTTGTGGTAGACGACCTCGGAGTCGTACTGGGCTCCGACGCCGGAGAGGAACTTCTGCTCCGCCTCGGGAATCCCCAGCTTGTCGAACGTCCGCTTGATGTCGCTCGGCACGTCCTCCCAGGTCTTCCCCTGCTCCTCGGTGGGCTTCAGGTAATAGAAGATGTTCTGGAAGTCGATCTCCGCCACGTTGCCGCCCCACATCGGGAGCTTCTTCCGCTCGAACTCCTTGTACGCCTTGAGGCGGAAGTCGCGCATCCAGGCCGGCTCGCCCTTCATCTCCGAGATCTGAGCGACGACGTCGGCGTCGAGCCCCCTGCGGGACTTGAAGACCGGCTTGATGTCGTCGTGGAAGCCGAACTTCTCCTTATACCCTTCGCGAATATCCAGTGTCTGCGGTTGCGTCATGACTGTTGCTCCTTCGTCGCGCGCGTTGTCACGCGGCCTGAATGTCCCGGACCCAGTCGTAACCCTGAGCCTCGAGCTCGTGCGCCAACTCGGGGCCTCCCGACTTGACGATGCGGCCGTCGACCAACACGTGGACGAATTGCGGCTTGATGTAGTTCAAGATCCGCTGGTAGTGCGTGATCAAGAGCACCCCGAGGTCGGGGCCGGAGAGCGCGTTCACGCCCTCCGAGACGATGCGGAGCGCGTCGATGTCGAGCCCGGAGTCGGTCTCGTCCAGGATCGCGATCTCGGGCTTCAAGACCGCCATCTGCAAGATCTCGGCGCGCTTCTTCTCGCCGCCCGAGAATCCGTCGTTGATGTAGCGCCCGGCGAAGGAGTCGTCCATCTTGAGGATCGCCATCTTCTCCTTCATGAGCGCGCGGAATTCCTTCGGAGGGAGTGGCTTCTCCTCGCCCATCTCCTTCCGGCGCGCGGTCAAGGCCATGCGCAGGAAGTTGGCGACGCTCACGCCCGGGATCGCGGTCGGATACTGGAACGCGAGGAAGAGGCCCTTCCGGCCCCGCTCGTCGGCGGCCAGCTCCAGAAGATCCTGACCGTTCAGGAGAATCTTCCCTTCGGTCACGTCGTACTTGGGGTTGCCCATGAGCGCGTTCGCGAGCGTGCTCTTGCCCGAACCGTTCGGACCCATGAGGGCGTGGATCTCCCCCTTCTTCACCGTGAGGTTGAGGCCCTTGAGGATGGGCTTCCCCTCGATGGCTACGTGCAGGTTCTTGATTTCCAGCGTCGCGTTGGCGCTCATTGTCTCCTTCCCGTGGTCAAGGCAGCGGCATGCGCCGCTTCCGGTAGCGGGCCCGAGGGCCCGTCGTTATAAGCTGAAGCTCTCCCCGCAGCCGCACGACTTCTTGACGCGGGGATTCTTGAACTGGATCCCGCTCCCCAAAAGCCCACGCTCGTAGTCGACCGTCGTTCCGTCGAGAAGCTCCAAGGAGCGAGGATCGACATAGACGGTCAAGCCGTCATAGGTGAGCACAAGGTCCCCCGGCTTCTGGGCGGTCGTGAATCCCATGAAATAGCTGTACCCGGAACAGCCGCCCGCCTTCACGCCGAGGCGAAGAGCCTGCCCCTCCTTCTCTTCCTTGGTCCGGCTCCGCTTCACCCAGTCGATCGCGGCTGGGGTGAGCGCGATCGTTTTCGGGGCCGCCTGCGGCGGCCGCGCGGTCTGCTGCGATTCCATCTCGCTCATCCGTTCTCCGATTCACCGAGTAGCGGGATCGACCCCAGGGGAGGCGGTCCCGTGTGGAAGCCGGCAACCAGGGCCGGCTCTTCCTTCATTCCGTGATCGACCGGGCAGTGCGGGCAGTCATCCTGCGTCGTCCGCGGCGGCCGGCATTGGTGGCACGTGGTCAGGTACTCGAGCGATCCCTCCAGTTCCCTCGCGAGGGCCTGGTAGCGCGCGATCGCCTGGCGCGCCTCGGCGAGCCTCTTCTGGAAAATGTCCCGAATCGAGGCCATCGCGTCGGGGCCGTATTTGGTGCCGTGCCAAGCGTGAAGCAAGGACTGGATCTGATGGAGCGAAAACCCGCTGCTCTGGAGGAGCTCGATCCAACGGATGCGCGTGATCGCGGTGGCGTCGTAGAGCCGAAAGCCGCCGTGAGAACGCGCGGTCGGGTGAAGCAGGCCTAGCTCCTCATATAGGTGCAGCGCCCGGACCGATTTCCCGGTCTGCCGCGCCAGGTCGCCCACCTTGAGTAGTTTTGGATTCGTCGCTTCCATTACTCTCTTTGCCACTGGGTTGCGCCCCCCTGCTCCCTGTGTCCGGATCATACCCTTACGCACGCGTAAGGGTCTATCCTTTTGATCGGCATCGGAGGGATTGGGGATCATTGTTTATATAAGTAATTGTTATTTAAACAGTTATCTCGCGGATTGCGCGCTGGCCTTGCCGATATGAAAGATAGTCTTGGTTCTCGCGTTGGGGAGCGTGTATCTAAGCATGTCCAGGCCGGCGCCAAGTGCTTTCGGAGGTAAATCATGAAGAGCCCGCATCGATGGATCGTGGTTGGACTGCTCGTCGCCCTTGGTGCCCTCACCATCTACGGCTGCAAGGACAAGAAGAAGAACCCGGTAGCCCCCGGGGGCGGGGCCGATGTCACGATCACGATCACGGGACAGAACGGGGCAAGCTCTTATTCGCCAAGCCCCGCGAACGTCACGGTCGGCCAAACGGTCGCGTGGAGGAACAGCGGCGGCATGACGCATACGGCGACTCAGACCGGAGGCGGATTCAACACCGGGAATATCGCCAACGGCGCGACGAGCACCCCGATCACGATTAACACGGCGGGCGATCTCAACTACGAGTGCAACATCCACCCGTCCATGACCGGCATCCTCCACGTCACGCCGTAAGGGCGAGGGCTAGCGGCGCCGCTTTGGCGCCTTTCGCGGCGATCCTCGGCGGGATGATCCGGGGGCCGACGGTTTAGGTGCCGGCTTCGATTTCCTGGGGGCGGCCGCCGTACTCGGGGCGGCCTGCTTGATCGCGCCCCCTTCGACGCTCGACCACGTGACGAACGGCAGCAGGCGCCGCACTCCGCCGTGGGTGCCGATTGGGCTGGGACGCTGGAGCTGGCCGATGGGCGCGACACGCGGAACTCCGAGCGCGGTGAACGCGGCGGCGAGACGGACGCGCTCGGGACCGCGGGCCTCGAGGCCGATCGCCTCGACATAGCGGATCGAGGGCTGGAGCGCGCGCGCGACTTCCTCGGGGCCGTCCACCGCATGAATCCGGACGGTGCGATGCGCCGGCCCCGGCTCGAACCGGGCGCGATCCTCCAGGACGACCGTCCAGGTCGTGGTGCCCGGCGACTCCAGCACGCGGGTGACACCTCGACTCGGAACGCCCGCGCCGTAGAAAATCCCCGCGAGTCCCCGTGGCACGCCGGCGGCGACACCGGCCCCCAACGACCTCCCCTCTCCCGACGACATCCCCGCCACACCGGCCGCTCCCGCGGCCTCGAACCGCGCTTGTGCGCGGAAGAGCTGAACGCTCGCCGCCTCTTCCGGCGCGACGATTCCGCGGGGGAGCTCGTGCGCCCGCGCTTCGAGCGCCGTCCCGAGCACCTCCGCGAATTTCGCCGGCGTTACCTCCCCTCGACGCTCGACGTAGAACGCGTGGGGCGAGAGGCATCCCTGCTGGTCGTAGAGCGAGATGTCGAGCGCGGCGCGCGCCGCGAGGCCGCGGAGCGCCGCGTAGGTCAAGGCACGGCGCTCGATGTAGCCTACGCTCACCTTGGGACCGTGGAGAACGCGCACGGCGTCCGGCTGCGACTGGCGCGAGATGCTCGCGATGGCTTCGTCGCCGCCGAACGCAAGAACCGCGGGCGCGAGCGCGAGCGCGGTCCGATCGAGATGGCCCGAACCACCCTTCCACCACACGACCGCCAGGCAAGCGCCGAGGTTCTCATCCACCTCCGCGATCGTTCTCGCCAGGAGCGGCCCAAGGAGCGGCTCCTGTGCCGAGGTCTTCGCGAGAAGGGACGCCTTCAAGAGGAGCGCGGAGTAGATCGGCCAGATCGGGAGCGTCGGCACGTTGCCGGCGTAGATCTGGAGCATCCACTCGGGGCCGTGGGCATGCCGGAGCGCTCCACCGGGCCCGGGCGCCGGCCGGTCGAGGGCGTCGACCGATCCCAGCTCGGAGGTGAGCCACTTCGTGAGGCCACCGCGCGTGACCGGCTGAAATGCGTCGTCGAGGGCGCGCTCCAGCATCGGCGAGGTGAAGCGACCGGCGCGGGCGAGCGAACCGACGGCCTCGCGGCGCGCCGCGTCACCCGGATCCAAGAAACGACGCGAAACCCGATCGAGGGAGCGGATGATTCCCGCGATCGGCCGCCGGGCCAGATTCTGCTCGCGAGCGTCCCGGAGGACCTGGATCCATCGCAGCAGATCGTCGGGGCCCACGACCGGGAGGTGAAGCTCCAGGGAGTCGTGGGCGGGGCCGAAACGTTGGACGGCCGTCTCGAGCCCCTCCTCGAGTCCGAGCGGAAGATAGAAAGCCGCGGTCATCGGGCCCTCTCGTGCTCGAGGAAGCGCTCGAACGCCAGGGAGCACCCGCGCGCCTCCGCGCCGAGGAGCCGGCCCTCGAGGAAAAGACGGTCGCCCACGCGCGAGCCGATGTCTTCCGTCTGGATCGCGAGCGGTATCTCGAGATTGGCGAGATCGTAGTGAACGAGGATGCCGCGCTCGCCGTCAGGCTGCTCCTCCAGCGTCTCCGGATGAAGGACGCGCGTGCGCACCCAGGCCGGGATTTGCTTCCCGGGCTTGGCCTGGCGCCCCTCGTGGTGAGCGAGCAGGTTGTCATCGTAGAACTGGCTGCACAACTCCGCCATGCCGTACTCGTTCACGAGGTGGGTGGCCGGGATTCCCAAATGCCGGTGGAATGCCGTGGTGACATCGTCGCGGGTGAATTCCGCGCGCTGTCCCTTGGCGCCGCCTGTATCCATCGCGCGCGAGCCCGGGGAAAGCGCGAAGAATTGTCCCTTCGCTGCGAGCCTCTCGAAATAGGCCATAAAGAGGAGCGTGGTGCCGAGAAGGAGGATCGGAGCGCCATCCTTTATCGCCTGCTCGAGGGCCGCGTCGGCGAGGTCCCATTGCGGCTCTCCGCCGCGAACGATCCACGTTTCGCCCGTGGTCAGCTGCTCCACGATCCGGTCGACCATGAACCAAAGCGAAGATCGCGGCGCCTCGGTGCGCGTCGGCCCGAAGATGACCGCGGGGAGTCTCGCGCCATCCAGGAGCATGTGCGTCGCGAAGCTGCCGAGGAGCGATCTCTCGTACTCCGCCGTTGATGAGAGCCTCACGCGGCCAGGCCGTGAGACCGTCGTCCCGCTCGTCTCGAATGTGACCACTTCACTCCCGAGCGGAGCCGAGGACAGATCGTGCGACTTGAACGCCGATGTCGGCACCGGCGGGATGTCACGCCAGTTCGCGATCGCCGATGGGTCCACACCCAGATGCTGCAGATAGGCGGAGTAGGCCGGGATGGCCGCCGACTGCATCCGGTAGGTGCCGCGCGCTTCCCGGTCGAAGTCGTATTCCGTCATTGCGCTCCCCGCGTCCGCTGAATTTCACGCGGCGCCAACATTCCTACTTGGCCGCACCGATCGCCATCGCCGCGGCCTCATCCGCGGTCCGGGCGTGGCCCACGAGGGCGCGAATCGGCTGCGGAAATTCGAATCGCCGCGCGAGGACCGCCATCAACTCTTCCCACGGATCGCCGAGCAGGACGATCGACTGAGGCCCCTCGTCTCGATCGAACAGAAGCAGGGTCCACACCCAGAATAGCTCGTTCAGCGTCCCGACGCCGCCGGGGAGCACCACGGCGCCCCGCGTGCCGCGAAGCAGACATTCGATCCGCGCGTGAAGATTCGGGGCCTCGTGAACCTCGTCGAGATGGCTGTTGGGCGCCCGGGCCTCCGCGAACCACCCGAGCGTGCACCCGACCACGCGGCCGCCGGCACTCTTCGCGCCCGACGCCACGGCTTCCATGACGCCCCCGTAGCCGCCGCACCGCACCTCGGCACCGCGCCGCGCGAGGGCGGCGCCCAGCTCCCCGGCCAGCCTACGGTGGGGCGAATCGCGCGGGGCCTGGCTGCTGCCAAAGACAACCACGGAATCTCGTGTCATCGCGTCAATTATACCGCCCCCGGCGGCTCTCGCCATGGGGTCCCTTCGGTGGCGGTCCGGTCAACTACCGTGGTAGCATCGCGGTATGAGTCCCACGAAGGCGCCGCGCGTGGGCGGGCGCTCCTCCCGGGTCGTCCGCATCGCGCTGGCCCAGATCAATCCGACCGTAGGCGACCTGCCGGGAAATGCCAAGCGCGTGATCGAGTTCATCGAACGCGCGAGAGAGATGGGCACGGACATCGTCGCGTTCCCCGAGCTGGTGCTCACCGGCTACCCGCCGGAGGACCTTCTCCTCCGCCCCGACTTCATCGACCAGAACCAGGCGGCGCTCGACGAGGTGACGCGCGCGACCCAAGGAATCACCGCGATCGTCGGCTTCGCGCAGCGCGCGGAGGACGTGTACAACGCGGCCGCCATCGCGCACGACGGCGAGGTCGCGGGCGTGTGCCACAAGATCCACCTTCCGAACTATTCCGTCTTCGACGAGGTGCGCTACTTCCGGCCGGGGCGGGATCCCTTCGTCTTCAAGCGCGGACCGCTGACGTTCGGCGTGAACATCTGCGAGGACATTTGGCTCCCCTCGAATCCGACGCTGCTGGCCGTCTCGGGGGAGGCGCAGCTGGTCATCAACCTCTCCTCGTCTCCGTTCCACATGGGGAAAAGCGTGAGCCGGGATCGCATGCTGGCGACGCGCGCGATGGACGGCGTCTCCGTCGTCGCGTTCGTCAACACCGTGGGCGGGCAGGACGAGCTGGTGTTCGACGGAAACAGCAGGGTATTCGGACCGCGCGGGGACTGCCTCGCCCGCGCCAAGGCGTTCGAGGAAGATCTGGTCGTCCTCGACATCGATCTCGACGAGGTGTTCAGCGCCCGGCTGAAAGACCCGCGAAGCCGCGAGATGTCGCAGCGCGAGGACGCCGCCGATCCGCTCCCGATCGTCACGCTGCGTCCGGTCCCGGCCCCCACACGTCCCTCGATCAAGCCGCTCCCGATCGAGACCCCGTCCGGCGCGCGGGAGATCTATGAAGCCTTGATCCTCGGCACGCGCGATTACGTCCGGAAGAACGACTTCACGCACGTCCTCCTCGGGTTGAGCGGCGGGATCGATTCGGCCCTGACCGCCTCGATCGCGGTCGACGCCCTGGGTGCCTCGTGCGTCACGGGGGTCTTCATGCCCTCGCCGTTCACGGAGCGGGCGAGCGCGGAGGATGCGGAGGCGCTCGCGAAGAACCTCGGCATCCAGCTTCTCACGCTTCCCATCGCTGAGGAGATGGGGGCGTACAAGAAGACGCTCTCCCCCGTCTTCTCCGGGATGCCGAGCGACGCCACCGAGGAGAACATCCAGTCTCGGATCCGCGGCAATTTCCTGATGGCGCTCTCGAACAAGTTCGGCTGGCTGGTGCTCACCACGGGGAACAAGAGCGAGTACTCGGTCGGCTACACGACCCTCTACGGCGACATGGCGGGCGGGTTCGCAGTCCTGAAGGACGCGCCCAAGACCTTGGTGTACGAGATCGCCCGATATCGGAACGCCGCGGCGGGCCCTGCCGACTGGATCCCGAAGCGCACCCTCGAGCGAGAGCCGACGGCAGAACTCCGTCCGGGCCAAAAGGATACGGACACCCTCCCTCCTTACGACGTGCTCGACCCGATCCTCAAGGCGTACGTCGAGGAGGACTGGGAGGTGGAGCGGATCGTCGCGATGGGATACGATCGCGCCCTTGTTCAGAGGGTCGTCCGCATGGTCGACCGGGCGGAGTACAAGCGTCGTCAATCGCCCCCGGGCATCCGGATCACCCCCCGAGCCCTCGGCAAGGATCGCCGACTGCCGATTACGAACCGCCATCAGTCATGGCGCGATTGACGTGAACAAGGTTCCGAAAAACCCGAGGGAGGACGAAGTGAAGAAGCTGGCCGAGGCGGCGGGCGCCGGCACGATGGTCGCTCCCGCTGCGACGACGTCTGCTGTCGCGCCCCAACCCACCACGAAGGGATCAAGAGGAGCCGAAGTGACCAAGCACCCCTATCCGACCATCCAGCTGGAGCCGTTCCTCACGCCGCGCGATCGCAAGGGCTCGAAGCGCGTGATCCGGGATCGGTCCGGGGGAATCGCGTTCGTCCGCGAGGACGCGCTCTCCCTGGATCGGATTCGCGAGGCCGGCATTCCTCTCTACAACGTGGGACGTCGGTTTCGCGTTCTCGGTCCGGACGGGATCACCGAGCAGGAGCGCTGGATCGCGCCGTTCGACGTCATCCACCGCTCCCGCGAGAACCCCAAAGACTTCGACGGTCTCGTCCTTCCGCTCGGCGAGCTCATCCACGACCACGGCCTTTATCTGAAGTTGGCGCCCGGCATCGCCGAGCTCGGGATCAACGACCGGAGCGACATCCTGCTCCGGCGCGACACCAAGCAGAAGGACCCGACGGTCGGCCCGGTCCTCAACTCGTTCAATACCGTCATCACCGGCCGGGCGAAGCGCCTCGTGACGCGCACGATCTACGACGAGCACCGCGTCGACGTGAAGGAGGCGCTGGCCTGGCTCAAGGCGTTCGAGGCGGTCAGCAAGGCGAAGACCTTGATCTCACGCTTCTGCTGCGCGGGCGTTCAATACACGCAGAAGGGCAACGTCCCCTATCTCAAGAAGACGTCGCAGGTGAACTTCTTCCCACCCGACGACCCCGAGATGCGGGTGATCGCGAAGGCGATCGACGAGCGCTTCAAGGAGCGCGGCGGGAAGCGCGCTCCGCACGTGACGATTCTCTCGTTGATGGGCGTTCCGAAAACCGAGGCGGAGTATCGCGGGTTCCTGCTCCGGCTCAAGAAGGCCCGGGCCTCCGCGCAGAAGCTGGGACTCCCGGCCACGCTCAAAGCGTCGCGCCTGTGGGATCCCGATTCGAAGGCCGTCGTCACTTCCAACTTCGTCTATTTCGCGCCGCTCAAGGAGCTGGGCGATGAAGTCACGATCCTCACGGTCAACACGGACTATCACGGCGAGGTGAAGAGCCGCGGCGTCCTGTCGCCGCTCATGGCGATTCTCTCCCAGATCGACATCATCTCGGCGCACGCGGGAGCCGCGGTGCTGAACCGGCAGGGCACCGCGACGACCTTCACCGGCCCGACCGGCACCGGGAAGACGACTGCCGGCGCCTTCTGGGCCGAGAAGAACGAGCGCTATCGCCGCGAGGAGCTGAAGCGGCGTTACCGGCTCGACCTGGAGCGCGAAGGCCAGAGCGGCGGCGACCTGGAGGAAGAGCTGGATCGGATTTTCCCGAACGTCGGGATCCTCTGCCAGGAAGACTGGATCGAGATCCTCCATGACGAGCGAAGGGGATGGGTGTTCTGGTCGACGGAGCGCTGCCTCTACGCGCGAACGGGTGGCTTCCCGGGCCTCAAGTTCGTCCTCGCCGAGAACACGCCGATCTTGGAAAACGTGACGGCCGATTTCGGCGGAGCGCGCTCCATCGACTCGCTGGGGCGGATCACGCACGACTATTTCCCGGAACGGATCTTCTACGACCCGACGTGGGGACACCTGCTCTACGACCGGACCTCGCGGCCCATCGCGGCGAACGTCTTCCTCGAGCGGAATCCCAACCTCGATTTCTGCGTCAAGCGCGTCGGCGCCGACGAGGCGATGAAGTGGCTCTTGATCGGCCGGACCCCGGGCGGGAAATACGAGCCGCTCTACAACGCGTACCCCGATTTCAGCGGGCTCTTGATGACCTACGGGATCGTGGGCGAAAAGCTGGTCGAGGCGGTCAAGGCGGCGGAGGGCGGCGATCTGACGAAGCTGGGAAGAGGGGACGTGACGCTGGGTCGGGCCATCTACGACAAGCTGAAGGTCCAGCTCGATCTCTGGCGTAAGAACTGCGCGCAGGTTCCGACCTACATCGTGAACGGGGCGGCGGGACTCGAGCTGACCCAGGACATGA
>VBOZ01000002.1:0-1271 GCA_005893305.1 Candidatus Eisenbacteria bacterium
GCGGCGAGAACGTCCACCTGCTTCGGCAGGAGCTGGAACGGAACGTGGCGGCGTTCGAGACCTCGAGCGAGTGGCTGGTGGCGAAGCAGAGCCACGGACAAAAGGGGAAGACCGTGAACGCGCGCGCCGCCGTCGTCTCCCTGAACACGACATGGAACGAGGGGAGCCTCGGCATCAAGGTCTCCTCGCGGCTCCAAGCGACCGGATATTTGCGGCCGGACCTGCTCTTGCGCAGTCTCCTGCCGTCCTTTGAATTCGACCCCCGGCTCCTCCTCGTCTCGCGCGAGGCGATGTGGGTGGAGCGCGGTGGCACGCTACGGACACCCCTCGAGGTACTCGAGGAATCGGCGTTCTGGCGGCCCGTGCCTGTGGACTCGGCGAACCCGGGCCCGTCGGACCCTGCCCTGGAGGTGAATGCGACGAGAGATCATCATTAACGCTGGCTCCAACGAAACGCGGATCGCCCTTCTCGAGGACAAAGAGCTCGTGGAGGTCATGGTGGAGCGCCCCGAAGCGGTACGTCGCGTCGGGGATATATACAAAGGCAGGGTGAACGCGGTGTTGCCGGGCATGCAGGCCGCGTTCGTGGATCTGGGTCTCGAGAAGAGCGCGTTTCTCCACGCCTCCGACCTCCAGCCCGACAGCGACCTGGACGACCTCTTCGAAGACGAGGAGGAGACCGAGGACCGCAAAGGAGGCGGCGGCGGCCGGGGCCGCGGCCGGCGCGAGGAGGCGGCGCCGCGGATCGAGGATGCGCTAAAGAAGGGCCAGGAGCTCCTGGTTCAGATCACCAAGGAGCCGATCGGGACGAAGGGACCGCGTGTCACCACGCAGGTCTCGCTCCCGGGTCGATACCTCGTTCTGATGCCCGGCCACGACCACGTGGGCGTCTCGCGGAAAATCGAGGATCGCGCGGAGCGCGCCCGCCTGAAGGGGCTGATCAAGGAGATACGGCCGAAGAACGCCGGGGTGATCGTCCGGACGGTCGGGGCGGAGCAGGGGAAGAAGGAATTCCAGAGCGACATCAAGTATCTGGAGCAGCTCTGGGAGAAGATCGAGAAGCAGAGGGTGAAGGCGCCCGCGCTCCTGCACCAGGAGATGGAGTTCACGACCGGCCTCATTCGGGACATCTTCACCGAGGACGTCACGCAGCTGACCCTCGACTCGAAGGAGGAGTACCAGCAAATACTGAAGTACCTCGCGACGTATGCGCCGGAGCTCAAGTCGCGGGTGAAGCTCTATCGCGGTGAAGCGCCGATCTTCGACCACTT
>VBOZ01000002.1:1284-55015 GCA_005893305.1 Candidatus Eisenbacteria bacterium
GGCGATGGAGCGGAAGGTCTGGCTCAAGAAGGGCGGCTACATCACCATCGACCAGACCGAGGCGCTCGTGGCGATCGACGTGAACACGGGCCGCTTCACGGGGAAGAAGAGCCAAGAGGAGACGATCTTAAAGACGAACCTCGAGGCGGCCGAGGAGGCCGCGCGACAACTTCGGCTCCGCGACCTGGGCGGCATCATCGTCCTCGATTTCATCGACATGGAGGAGGAATCGAACCGGAAGGCGGTCGCGGACGCGCTGCGCGGCCATCTGAAGCACGACCGGTCCCGGACGAAAGCATTCGCGATCAGCGAGCTGGGGTTGGTCGAGATGACCCGCCAGAGGCAGCGTCCGAGCCTCGAGAATTACTTTACCGAGAACTGCGCGGCGTGCGAGGGCTCGGGGCGTGTGCTCTCGCTCCCCTCGGCGACGCTCAAGATCGAGCGCATGCTTCGGCGCGTGGGACAGCGCGCGAAGGAGAAGCAGCTGATCCTCCGCGTCCATCCGGACGTGGCGGTGCACTTGGTGGAGCAGAACGCCGACCGGTTGGGCCGGCTCGAGAGGCAGTTCCGGTTCCGCGTGGAAATTCGGGACGATCCGTCCCTGCGGCGAGATGAGATCCGCCTCTTCCGCGGGAAGACGTTCGAAGAGATCACGAAGCAGTTCGAGCGCTGAAGAAAGGGGTACCATGACAGAATCGCGCTATGCCGTCATCGAGGCCCAGGGTCTCCAGTACCGGGTGGCGAAGGAGGAAGAGCACATCCTCCCCCACATGGGTGCGGAGCCGGGCCAGGAAGTCACCTTCGACCGCGTGCTTCTGATCGCGGATGGGAAGGGCGTGAAAATCGGACAGCCGTTGGTCGAGGGCGCTTCGGTGAAGGTCCAGGTTCTCGGCACGGAGAGAGGCCCCAAGATCCAAGTCGGCGTCTACAAGCGGCGGAAGAAGTACCGCCGGAAGATCGGTTACCGGGACACCCTGACGCGGGTGAAGATCCTGGACATCCGCGGTTAAGCGGAGAGGAGCGGGAGAGAAATGGCGCACAAAAAAGGCGTATCAAGCTCCAAGAACGGCAGAGACTCGGCTTCCCAGCGCCTCGGCGTGAAGCGCTTCGGGGGCGAGTGGGTGAAGGCGGGCAACATCATCGTGCGCCAGCGCGGAACGTCGGTGGCGCCCGGACTCCACGTGGGACGCGGCAAGGATGACACGCTCTTCGCGTTGAAGGACGGCATCGTCATGTTCCGCCGCCGCGGGAAGAGCAAGATGTCGGTCTCGATCCAGCCCCAGCCGAGGGAGGCCGAGGCGGCGCATGCCTAAGATCGCGGTCGTCGGCGCCGGCAACGTCGGCGCATCCGCCGCGCTCTACGCGGCCGAAGCCGAGCTGGGCGACGTCACGCTGATCGACATCCTCGAGGGCGTTGCGAAGGGGAAGGCGCTGGATCTTTTGGAGGCCGGGCCCGTTCGCGGATACGACTCGATGATCGAGGGGAGCGGCGACCTGCGTGCCGTCGCGGGGAGCGACCTCATCATCGTGACGGCCGGCCTGCCACGGAAGCCCGGCATGTCGCGGACGGATCTCCTCAAGGCGAACGCCGACATCATTCGCGGCGTGGCCGAGGCGATCCGCGACCACGCGCCCAAGGCGTTCGTGATCATGGTCACGAACCCGCTCGACCTGATGACCTACCTCACGTACCGGATCACCGGCTTTCCGCGCGAGCGGGTGCTGGGGATGGCCGGGGTGCTGGACTCGTCCCGGTTCCGGACGTTCCTCGCGCAGGAGGTCGGGGTCTCGGTGGAGGACGTCCACGCGATGGTTCTGGGCGGGCACGGCGACACGATGGTGCCGCTCCTTCGCTACTCCACCATCTCGGGCATCCCGGTCGAGAACTTCATCAAGCCGGCCCGGCTCGCCGAGATCGTGCAGCGGACGCGGGATGGCGGCGCCGAGATCGTGAAGCTGCTCCAGACGGGGAGCGCGTTTTATGCCCCCGCTGCTTCCGCGGTCCAAATGGCCGAGTCGATCCTGCGCGACAAGAAGCGGCTTCTCCCGGTCGCCGCGTATCTGAACGGCGAGTACGGGCTCAAGGATCTCTACCTCGGTGTGCCGGCGTTGCTGGGTGCCAAGGGAGTCGAGAAGATCGTGGAGCTCACGCTGACCGCGGAGGAGAAGGCGGCATTGGCGAAGTCGGCCGAGGAAGTGAAGAAGGGAATCGCGGACCTCGCGCTGGAGCCCGCCGCGCGGTAGTCTGCGCGGTCCGGTAACAAGCCTAGACGCTGCGCGAAAAGAAGCCCCGGGGAGCCAACCTCTGGGCTAGTAGCGCCTCGGTTAGATACGGTGGAGTACACTCCTCCGATGGCCCGCATCGTACTCACAACACTCCTCTCAATCATGAGTCTCGCCGTGTTTCCAGCGTCGGCTAATTCCTCGTGCGAGACTGAAATCGACACCAAATCACGATACCTCAGCTTCATGGCGTATGAGACCCACCCGATAGCCGAAACCAATGACAGCACTGGCCTTAGAAATCTGGAAGTCGAGCTCACGAAGATGTGGTCTCGACTGGCGCGAGGGCTGGCGACTGCAGTCAATTGCCAAAGGCGCGTTGAATCGGACTCGCTCCTTTCGAAAGTCCTCTCTCTCTCGCCAATCTCGCTGATGTCCCAATCAGGTCGACCAATTCAAGCGGTTTCGGACATCGACTCGCATGAGGCGGCGCCGAGTGATTCCCTCCTATCGTTATTCCGTGACCTGGACCGCGATTCGTCCGCGGAGCTATTTACCGTATTGCTCGGGTCGTTCGCTCGGAAGCCGGCCGCCGAATCCTTTATGGTGGGGCTCGGATATTCGCCTGATAGGGAAATCGAACGTTCGGAAGCAAGAATGGATACGACCATGGTCATGGACATCGTCTATAGCGACTGTTCCAGGGAGTTCGATCGGGCGAAGCTCTTCATTCTGCCTCGTGAGTTGACGGCCGACGGGAAAGCTTGGGTGCTCAGCGGGCTCTTCTACTCACATGCCGACGCGCAACGTTCGCTGGGCAGGCACCGGCTACCGGGGAAGAGAAAGGCACAAGTGATACGACTCCGCTTTACAGCGCAGGTCCTCCGCAGTGCGTTTCCGCTCATTTGACGCAGCCTGATTCGACGGGTGGTTCACAGGCAATTGGGTCACCCGTCAATTCCGGCCGCACCAATCTCTGGACCGTGATCGGAATCGGACTCGTCGCCTATGCGGCGTGCGATATGGTGCACGAGGTTCTCGGCCACGGCCTTGCGTGCCTGCTGACCGGCGTCCGGGCGCTCTCCCTCTCGACCGTCGCCCTGCAAACGGGCACCAGCAATCGCTTCGTGGCGGCGGCCGGGTCGATCGCGAACGTTGCCGCCGGCGTGCTCGCGATGTCGCTGTTCCGACGGGGGACGATCTTCGGAGCGACGCGCTACTTTCTGTGGCTGTTCGCAGCGCTCAATTTGCTGAACGGCACCGGCTACCTGCTCTTCTCCGGGGTACTCGATTTCGGCGACTGGGCCGTCGTGATTGCCGGACTTGAGCCACACGGGGCGTGGCGCGCCATGATGGCGGCGGCCGGCGCAGTGCTCTATGTCGGCGCGGTCAGGCTCATCGCCTCGCAGATGATTACCTTGGTGCGGAGCGGGGAGGTGGACCGGCTAGAGGTGCCTCGCCTCGTCTTTCCGGCGTACCTGGCGGGCGGACTGCTCTTGGTCGCTGCGGCGACCCTCAATCGGATCAGCCCGAGCCTCGTTCTGATGTCGGGCGTAAGCAGCGGCTTTGGCGCCATGGCCGGCGTCGCGTTCGTCCCGAGACTCGTCGAGCGTAGGACCGAGGAATCCGCGAGCGCGGTTGCTCCGCTTTCATTCAACCTCGGCTGGGTCGTGGCTGGGTTGGTGGTGGCGGTCGCCTTCATTGCAGTCCTGGGCCCCGGCGTCCGGCTTTCGTAACGATCCCCGCCGAGCTGGGAGAAGCGCCTCTCAGATCCGATTCCAACCTTTCCGTAGGTGGACCCGTCAAACGCACCGAGCGGTTTACCCGCGCCGGAGGGTCTTGTTGCGCTTCCTCGCACTCCCGTTCAAGGCAGCCTTGGTTGCGGGCATTCTCCTGTCGCTGGCTGCCCACGACGTCTGGGCTCAATCGGCCTCCATCCTCGATACGACTGAAGTCCGGCGCTGGCGCGAAGACCTCGCATTCCTCCGCGCAGAGATGCCGGCCCGGCACGCGAACCTGTTTCACGCGATGACGCACGCGCAGTTCGACAGCGCGCTCCAGAGCATCGATCAAGACCTGCCTCACCTCGCGCGGCATCAGGTCATCGTGGAGCTGCAACGGTTGGCCGCGCTCGTCGGCGACGGCCATACCAACGTGAGCCCATGGCGTGACACCTCGGCCGTCTTCCAACAGCTGCCGGTCGCGCTGTACTGGTTTGATGACGGCATCTTCGTGCGCGCAACTACGAAAGACCAAGCATCGCTCCTTGGCGCACGCGTCGTGCGGATCGGAGGAATTCCGGTGGAGGGGGCGCTGGCGCGAGTACGCCCGCTCGTTAGCCATGACAACGAGATGGGCGTGCGCGCGTGGACGCCGGTTCTCCTGACCATGCCGGAGGTCCTGCACGCGCTCGGGCTCTCTGAACCGCGACATCGCGCGAAGCCTGATCAAGTCCCGCTATGACTCGCCGGGCCGCCTCGTGGTGATCACAGGTCGCTGGACCTGGTCCGCGGCACAGATGCTCATCAACGAGCTCGAGAATCTCGCGGATGTCGTGTTCGCCGGCGAGCCGAGCGCCTCGCGCGGGAACGTCTATGGGGACTCGAAGAAGATCGTGCTGCCGAACAGCCACTTGACGGTGCGGGTCTCCAGCCTCTACTGGCAGCAGTCGGATCCGCGCGATACCCGCGAGTTCATACCCGTGACCGTATCCGCGCCGCTCACGTTCGCGGACTACGTCGCGGGGCGCGACCCCGCGCTGGAGGCGGCCGAGAGGGTGGGCGAGGAGAAGAAATAGCGCCCGACGCGGGCCACCGCAAAGCTGAGTCGCCCGCGAACGGGAGCGCCGGCGAGGACAAGCGCCCGGAGGTTGACTCCCCAGGGCCCGCATTGGTAGCATGGCTCGTGCCCCGTCCGCAGTCCTCCACGGCGGAGCGCGAGGTTAGCTCGCGACCGCAACTTGGGGCCGTCGGAATCATCCCGGCTCGGCTCCAGTCCACCCGTCTCCCCAACAAGCCCTTACAAGACCTTGGCGGCGCGCCGCTGATCGTGCGCGTGCTGGAGCGGGTCCGTGTCTCGACCGCGTTCCGGGACGTTTGGGTAGCGACGGACAGCGATGAGGTCGTTCACGCCGTAGAGAAAGCGGGGGGCCAAGCCATCTTGACCAGCCCCGACCACACCTCCGGGCTCGATCGGGTGGCAGAAGCTGCTCGGCTGCTGTCGGGCAAATCCAGCAACATGCCCCGGGGCATGTTCGAGGGTCGCGTACTCCCCGACCCAGACGCTGTCTTCGTGAACATCCAGGGGGACGAGCCGTTCGTGAGCCCGGAAGGGCTCGATCATCTCGTGCGTCTCATGGAACGGCCCGACGTGGCGATGGCGAGCCTCGCCGCGCCGTTCCTCGACCGCGACGAGGTGGAGGATCCGAACCGCGTGAAGGTCGTGATCGATCGGGAGAGCCGGGCGCTCTATTTCTCGCGCGCGCCCATCCCGTCGGGCTACGGCCCGGCCGCGATTCCGCTCCTCCACATCGGGGTTTATGCGTACCGGCTGCGCACGCTCTTCGAGCTCGCGGCCCTGCCGCCCGCGCCGCCCGAAGCGGCCGAGCGGCTGGAGCAGCTTCGGGCGCTCTGGAACGGCATCCAAATACATGTCGCCGTGGGTGATTATCAATCCACGGGGATCGATACGCCCGACGATCTCGCTCGGGCACGGGACCAATGGTCGAAACGGAGGAGCGGAGCATGACCAAATTCGTATTCGTCACGGGCGGGGTCGTCTCTTCGCTCGGGAAGGGAATCGCTGCGTCGGCCATCGGGTCCTTGCTCAAGAGCAGGGGACTCTCGGTCACACTGCAGAAGTTCGATCCCTACCTGAACGTCGATCCCGGCACGATGAGCCCCTATCAGCACGGGGAGGTCTACGTCACCGACGACGGCGCCGAGACCGATCTGGACGTGGGGCACTACGAGCGTTTTCTCGGCGTCTCGATGGGCCGCGAGAACAACGTGACGGCGGGGCAGGTCTACGACTCGATCTTGCAGAAAGAGCGCCGCGGCGACTACCTGGGCCGGACGGTCCAGGTCATTCCCCACGTCACGGACGAGATCAAGTCGCGGATGCTCGCGGTGACGCGGGGCAAGAAGCCGGTGGACGTCGCGATCGTCGAGATCGGCGGCACGGTGGGGGACATCGAGAGCCTGCCGTTCTTGGAAGCGATCCGGCAGCTTCGGCTCGAGCTCTCCTCGGTCAACACCCTCTTCATCCACGTCACGCTGGTGCCGCACCTGGGCGCGGCGCGCGAGATCAAGACGAAGCCGACCCAGCATTCGGTGAAGGAGCTCCGCGCGATCGGCGTCCAGCCGGACATCCTCCTCTGCCGTTCCGAGGTGCCGCTCCCGCAGGAGGTGAAGGAGAAGATCGGCCTCTTCTGCAACGTGCCGACGCAGGCGGTCATCGAGGCGATCGACGTGGCCTCGATCTACGAGGTCCCGCTCATGTTCCATCGGGGCGGACTGGACGACCTGATCGTGACGATGCTGCGTCTGGACGCGGGCCCCGCGGATCTCCGAGTCTGGCAGCAGTTCCAGGAACGGATGAAAGCGGCGCGGGACGTGGTCACGGTTTCCGTGGTGGGCAAGTACACGCATCTACGCGACGCATACAAGAGCATCCAGGAGGCGATCACGCACGGCGGCGTCGCCAACGGGGTCAACGTCAAGGTGGAGTGGGTCGATTCGGAGCGCATCGAGATGGACGGTCCCGAAGCGCTGCTCGGCTCGTCGCACGGCATCCTGATCCCAGGCGGATTCGGCGACCGCGGCACGGAGGGGATGGTCCAGGCCGCGCGCTATGCGCGGGAGCGGGGCGTCCCGTTCTTCGGCATCTGCCTCGGGATGCAGTGCGGGGTCATCGAGTTCGCCCGTGACGTAGCCGGGCTGTCCGGAGCGGACTCCTCCGAGTTCGACCCCAAGACGCCGCATCCGGTGATCGGCCTCCTCGAGGGGCAGCACGGCGTGACGAAGAAGGGCGGCACGATGCGGCTCGGCGCGTACCGCTGCGTCCTGACCCCGGGCAGCCACGCGGCGGAGGCCTACGCGGCTCCTGAGGTGGCCGAGCGCCATCGCCACCGCTACGAATTCAACAACGACTACCTGAAGCGGCTGGAGGAGAAAGGGCTCCGCGTGACCGGGGTCTACCCCGAGCTCAATCTCGTGGAGATCGTGGAGCTCCCGGATCATCCGTGGTTCGTCGGGGTGCAGTTCCATCCCGAGCTCCGGTCGCGTCCCGATCAGCCGCACCCGCTCTTCAAGGGATTCCTCGGGGCGTCCAACGCGGAGCGGCTGCGCCGCGCCGGGGCTTCCGAGGCGAAGGCCGGCGCGACCGGTTCGCCGAGAGGATGACGGTGCCCGCGCGCCCGCAGTTCGCCCCGGTCCAAATCGGCCCGATCTCGGTTACGCCCGGGCGCCTCGCGCTCATCGCGGGCCCGTGCGTGCTCGAGGACGCGGGAATGGCCGAAGAGGTGGCCCGCGAGCTCAAGCGGATCGCCGCGGAGCTCGATCTCCCGTTCGTCTTCAAGACCTCCTACTCGAAAGCCAACCGCTCATCGCGTGAAAGCTATCGCGGGCCCGGCCCTCGGGACGGCCTTCAGACGCTCGCCCGGATCCGGGAGCGGGTCGGCGTTCCGGTCACGAGCGACATCCACGAGACGGTCGAGGTGGCCTCGGCGGCCGAGGCGCTCGATCTGCTACAGATTCCGGCGTTCCTCTGCCGGCAGACGCCGCTCATCGAAGCCGCGGCGAAAAGTGGGAAGCCGATTCATATCAAGAAGGGGCAATTCCTCGACCCGGCCTCGATGGCGCGCGCGGTGGAGAAGGCACGCGCGGCGGGGGCTCAGGGCGTGATCGTGACGGAGCGGGGGACCACGTTCGGCTACGGCGATCTCGTGGTCGACTACCGATCGTTCGGCGTGATGGGGCGCCTCGAGTGCCCCATCTTCTTCGACGCGACCCACTCGGTTCAGCAGCCGGGCGGCGCGGAGACCGGCGGCCAGCGGGAGCACGTTCCGCTCCTGGCCCGGGCGGCGGTGGCCGCGGGCGCGGACGGCCTCTTCATCGAGACCCACCCCGATCCGGCGCGCGCGCGGTCCGACCGGGAATCGCAGTGGCCGCTGGCCGAGCTGCCCGCCCTGCTGCGCTCCTTGATGAAGATCCACCAAGCAGTTGCCGATACGAGTCTTGTGGAGACACGCAGGCCGTGACGAAGAGCCTCTACCGCGAGAAATCCAAGGCCGGCGTGGAGCCGGCTTCCGAAACCCAGGTCGCCGCGTGGGCCAGGGAGGTTCTGGCTCTTGAGTGCGAGGCGATTCAAGGCCTCAAGCCTCTAATCGGCAAAGAATTCGAGGCCGCGATTCAGACGCTTTCGAAGGTCCGCGGCCAGGTCCTCACCCTCGGTGTCGGGAAGTCCGGCCTGGTCGCGAAGAAGATCGCGGCCACCCTCACGGGCACGGGGACACCGGCCACGTTCGTCCATCCGGTCGACGCCGTCCACGGCGACCTGGGTATTGTGTCGCGGGACGACGCGGCCATCCTCCTCTCGAAGAGCGGGGAGACGGCCGAGCTGCTGGAGCTTCTGCCCGCCTTCCGGCGTCGCGGGGTCGCCATCATCACGATGACCTGCCACCCCGAGTCGTCCCTCGGAACCGCGTCGGACCACGTGCTCGACCTGGGCCGCCCGCCCGAGGCCTGTCCCGAGAACCTCGTGCCGACCTCGACCACGACCGCGGCCTTGGCGCTGGGCGATGCGGTCGCGATCGTGCTGATGCGGCTCAAGGGATTCACGCGCGAAGATTTCGTCTTCCTCCACCCCGGCGGCGTCGTGGGCCAGGCCGCGCTCCTCCGCGTCGAGGACCGGATGCACGGCGGCGACGCGCTTCCCCGCGTCGGCACCGAAGCCACGCTCCGGGACGCGCTCCTCGAGATATTGAACAAGCGCCTCGGCATGACGACGGTGGTGGACCGTTCGGGCGTCCTGCGCGGCATTCTGACGGACGGAGACCTGAAGCGGATCCTGCTTCGCGGCGACGCCGATCTCGCGCAGGCCGTGGAGAAGGTGATGTCGCGCGCGCCCCGATCGATCGAGGCGGACGCCCTCATCGCGCAGGCGGTCCGGAAGATGGAGGAGAACGAGGGGGGAGCGATCACGTCTCTCGTCGTGCTCGACCCGGGGGGCCGGCCCCTCGGGGTCATCCACCTCCACGATTGTCTCGATCTCAGGACGCGGTAAGGCCATGCGCTGGCACGGGTTTGACCGCGCCGGCAGGTGCGTGATAATGTCGGCGCTCCTCGCGATCGGCCTCGACGGCTGCCGGGGAAAGCCGAATTCCGCTCCCAGCGAGGCGGAGATTCGGATCCCCGACCAGGAGGCCCGGGATTTCGCGCTCACGGAGAGCTCGGTGGGGAAGAAGAGCTGGACCCTTCGGGCTTCATACGCGGCCATGTACAACGACCGAAACCTCGTGGACGCTCAGACGGTTCGCATCGAGTTCTTCAACGATAAAGGCGAGACGTACTCGACGCTCGTGGCCGATCAGGGCCTCGTCCACCAGCGAACGAACGACCTCGAGGCCCGGGGCCACGTCAAGATCGTCACGACGAGCGGCGTGAAGCTGGAAACGGATTCGCTCCGGTGGATGAACAACACCGGAAAGATCGTCTCGGACGCGTTCGTCAAGGTCACGCGAAAGAGCGACGTGGTGACCGGCTGGGGTTTCGAGAGCGACGCCAATCTCGACCATTTCCATCTCTCGCGCGAGGTTCACGCGGAAGTCCGCGAGATGGAAGGGACCGCGGCGGGCGACAGCGGATCGAGCCGATGACGGGGCTCGTGGCGCGCGATCTCGAGCGTTACTATGGAAACTGGAAGGTCGTCGACAAGGTGACGATCGAGGTCCAGCGGGGCCAGGTCGTCGGGCTTCTGGGGCCGAACGGGGCGGGAAAGACCACGACGTTCTATCTGATCGTGGGCCTCCTTCGCGCGGACGGGGGCCGGATCGAGTTCGACGGCCGGGACGTGACGCGGGCGCCCATGCACGAGCGGGCGCGGATCGGGATCGGCTATCTCCAGCAGGAGCCGTCGATCTTCCGTCGCCTCACGGTGCGGGAGAACATCCTCGCGATCTTGGAGACGTTGAAGCTGAGTAAGAAGGAGCGGGCGCAGCGGCTAACGCAGCTTCTCGAGGAGCTGAACATCTCGCACCTCGCGGACCGGAAGGGATACAACCTGTCCGGGGGGGAGCGGCGCCGCGTGGAGATCACGCGCGCGCTGGTCACGCAGCCGGGGTATCTCCTCCTGGATGAGCCGTTCGTCGGGATCGATCCGATCGCGGTCGGAGAGATCCAGGACATCGTCTCGCGATTGCAGAAGAAGGGGTTGGGCATCCTGATCACCGATCACAACGTGCGGGAGACGCTCAGCACGACGGACCGCGCGTACATCATGTTCGAAGGCAAAATATTGCTTCACGGCACCAGCGAGGAGCTCGCGCGGGACCCTGTCGCTCGCCAGATCTATCTCGGCGAGCGGTTCCGATTGGACTGAGGGGCAATTCTCCATGGAAATGAGACATGGCCTGAGAATGCAGCAGAAGCCGACGCTGATCATGACGCAGCGTCTGCAGCAGGCCTTGAAATTACTACAAATGCCGACCCTCGAGCTCCAGCAGGCGTTGAAGCAGGAGCTGGAGCGGAATCCGCTCCTCGAGGAGGTCGATGAAGTCGACGAAGTCGAGGAGATGGAGGAGGTCAAGAAGGAGGCGGGGCAGGAGGACAGCGCCGAGCCGGTCGAGACCGTGGAGCCGGATAAGAACCAGGAGGTCGACTGGAACGAGCTCTGGCCGGACCAGTTCGAGGGGCCATCCGCCCCTCGCACGGACGATCCGGACGCCGAGTTCTACGAGCGCGTTCCGGTCACGCGGGAAAGCCTGGGCGACCACCTGATCGAGCAGCTTCGCCTCCTCTCGCTGGAGGAGGACAATCTTGCGCTCGGCGAATACCTGATCGGGTCGATCGACGAAAACGGATATCTACAGACGACCGTCGAGGAGGTGGCCGAGACATTCGGCATCGCGCCGGACAAGGTCGAGGACATCCTCGCCGCGATCCAGAAATTCGAGCCCGCCGGCGTCGGCGCGCGAAATCTCCAAGAGTGCCTCTGGATCCAGCTGGTGCAGCGGAAGCAGGAGACAACGCTCGCGGGTCGGATCGTCCAGGAGCAGTTCGACAACCTGCTCGCCCGGCGCTTCGGGGAGATCGGCCGGAATCTGAAATGCACCGTCGAGGACGTCCAGGCCGCGGGCGACCTCATCTCCACGTTGGATCCCCGGCCGGGGCAGGAGATCGCCGCCGAGGAGACCAAGTACGTGACCCCGGACCTGATCGTCGAGCGCGTCGGGGAAGACTTCGTCGTCTCGCTCAACGATCGGAACGTGCCGCGGCTCCGGATCAGCGCCGCCTATCAGCAGATGCTTCGCAACAAGACCGCGGGCCAGGACGAGACGCGGAAATTCATCTCCGACAAGCTGAACTCGGCCAAGTGGCTCATCCAGACGATCGAGCAGCGGCGAAAGACGATGATCAAGGTCATGCGCCGGATCGTGGAGGAGCAGAAGGAGTTCTTCGAGAGGGGCGTCGAAGGGCTCCGGCCCCTCACGCTCCAGCAGATCGCGAACCAGATCGGGATGCACGAGTCGACCGTCAGCCGCGTGACCACGAACAAGTACGTCCAGACGCCGCGCGGCGTCTTCGAGCTGAAGTATTTCTTCTCGAGCGGCCTCGCGACGGAAGAGGGGGACGACGTCTCGGCCAAGGTCGCGAAGGACAAGATTCTCACGTTGATCAACAACGAGGACAAGCGCGAGCCGCTGAGCGATCAGCGCGTCGCCGAGATCCTGCACGAGCAGGGGCTCCGGATCGCCCGGCGCACCGTCGCCAAGTACCGTGAGGCGCTGCGGCTCCTGCCGGCGCGCGCACGGCGGCGTTACGCTTGACCGGGTTCCGCGACTCACCGAGGGGAGGGGCATGGAAATCACGATCAAGGGTCGCCACTGGAAGCCGCCGCAGACCTTCCGCGATTACGCCGTCGAGCAGATCGAGAAGCTGAGCCGTTTCAACCCGCGGATGATCCGGGCCCAGCTCACGGTCACCCGGGAAGGGTACCGCCACCAGGCGGAGCTCCACCTCCACGGAAACGACATGGATCTTCTGGCGAAGGCGGAGGCCACTGATCCGCGCGCGGCGCTCGACATGGTTCTGGTCAAACAGGAGCGGTCGCTCCTACGCCGCAAGGGTCGGATCAAGGACCGGAAGAAGCATGCCCCGACGATTCGCCTGCAGCCCCCCGCCGAGGAGATCCGCCCCCTGCCGCGGACGACCGCCGAGCCGATCAACGTCGTGCGCTTGAGGCCGGATCGACCCGTCCTGAGCGTCGACGAAGCGGCGCGCACGCTGATCTCGACGAAGAAGCTGGTTCTGGTCTTCGAGGAGCAGGGTGGGGAGGGTCTCCGGGTCGCCTACAGGCTCGGGAACGGCAAGGTCGGTCTGCTTGAGCTCGACTAGCCCGACGACCCTGACGGTCGCGCAGCTCTACGAGCAGCAGAAGGAGCAACTCTCGCTGGAGCTCATCTCGTCCAGCCTGGACTCGAAAGTCCCGATCACCCTGAGCGACATCAATAGGCCCGGCATGGCCCTGATGGGGTTCACGGAGAACTTCCTCGCGGACCGCATCCAGATCTTCGGCCGGACCGAAATGGCCTACATCAGCACCCTGGGGCCGAAGGAGCGGAAGCCGGCCTACGACCGGTTTTTCCAGTTCCAGGTCCCCTGCATCATCGTGGCGAAGGGCCTGGAGCTGCCCGACGGCCTGATCGAGCGCTCGAACGACCGTCAGATTCCGGTGCTCCGCACGCCGCAGGACACGACCCCGTTCATCCACCAGCTGACCGCGTTCCTGGACTTCGTCTTCGCCCCCTCGGTGACCGTCCACGCCTCACTGGTCGACGTCTACGGCGTGGGGCTCCTCTTCACAGGACGGAGTGGGATCGGCAAGAGCGAAACAGCCCTCGACTTGGTGGAGCGCGGGCACCGCCTCGTGGCGGACGACGTGGTCCGGATCACGCGGCGCCACGGGGACATCCTGATCGGCGCTGGCAACGAGGTGCTGAAGCACACGATGGAGGTCCGGGGTCTCGGAATCATCGATGTCCAGGCGATTTTCGGCATCCGCTCGATCCGCGGGCAGAAGCGGGTCGAGGTGGAAGTGCATCTAACCGAATGGAGCGACGCTCGGGACTACGAGCGTGTCGGCCTCGACGATCAGATGGCCCCGTACCTCGATGTGCAGATCCCGCTGATCACGATCCCGATCTTCCCGGGGAAGAACATCACGGTGATCGCGGAGGTGGTCGCTCTGAACCACCTCGTGAAGGTGTACGGCTACCACCCGGCGAGGGCCCTGAACGATCGCCTTATGGAGAGTATGCGCATGAAGCTCTTATCGAACCCACTCGTCCGGGACGACACGGAATAGCGCCGGGGGATGCCATGAATCAAACCCGTCCGGTCGCGCTTCTGGTGACGCACGGCGTTTTGGGTGAAGAGCTGGTGCGGACCGTGGCCTCGATCCTGGGACCGCAGTCGGACGTCGCCACGGTGAGCAACAGCGGCTTTTCGGCCGATGGGCTCACGAATGCGATCGAGGAGAAGGTCCGGGAGTTTCCGGCCGATGCGCCGATCGTGCTCTTCACCGATCTCGCGGCGGGGAGCTGCGGCATCGCGTCGCGCCGCCTGGGCGTAGAGGGTCGAATCGTGCGAAAAATCACCGGCGTCAACCTGCCGATGCTCCTCGAGTTCTTCCACTATCGAGACACGCTCTCCCTGGACGACCTCCTGCCGCGCTTGGAGGCCAAGGGGAGGGCGGGGATCATCATCCTCTAAGGTGCCGCTCCTCCTGGCGCGCATCGACGACCGGCTGATCCACGGCCAGGTGGCCCACGGCTGGGGGAATGCTCTTCATCCCACGTTTCTCGTCATCGTCTCCGATTCCCTCCGGGCCGACCCCGCCCGGGCCGAGCTCTATCTCTGCGGGGTCCCCGAGGGTGCCCGCAGTCGCGTCGTCTCGGTCGCGGAGGCGCTCGATCCGGCGTTCCGAAACGAGGTGGACGCCGAGCGGACGATTCTCCTCTTCACCGGTCCCGAGGACGCGCTCCGGCTGGTCACGGGCGGGTTTCCGCTTCGAGAATTGAACCTGGGCGGGCTTCATCACGCGCCCGGCCGGCGCGAGGTGCTCCCGTACGTGTTCCTCGATGATGCCGACCGCGCCCAGCTCCGCGAGCTTCAGCGGCGAGGCGTTCGCGTCTACGCCCAGGATCTGCCCTCCAACTCATCGCACGCCATCGACGCCTGGGTAGGCGGGGCGACCTGATGCCCGCGGCCGCTCGGGCCGAGAGGACGGACCGTGCTTCCTGAGATGGTCCGCGTCGCGATCCTGGGCGGTGCGCTGACCTTGGAGCGGACGGCGGGCTGGAATCTGATGCTCAGCCAGCCGCTCGTGGGAGCTTGTCTCGCCGGAATTCTATTGAGCCCGGGGCCCGAGTGGGAGCTCTGGGCGCTCCGCGTTCCGATCGGGGTCGGCGCGCTTCTCCAGCTCCTCCTCACCGACGCCTCGCTCCCGGCCGCCCAGCGCCAACACGACACGGCGACCGCCGGGGTCGTGGGAACCACGGTCGCGATCCTGGGAATGGCGCGCCTTCACGAGGCCGCCACCGTCGCGCTGGGCGGCGTGCTCTGGGTGCTCATCGGGGTCGCGGTCGGGCTCGTCTCCGCGGTCGCCGGCGGTTGGGCCCTCCGCTTTCACCGCGCCCGGAGCCGGACCGACCTGGCGCGCGCCGGGCACCTCGCGGCCGCGGGAGAAGCGGGGGCGTTCGAGCTCCTCTACTGGGGGGGAGTCCTCCGGGCCTTCGCGGTGGGGGCGCTCTGGGCCTGGGCCGCGACGCTCATCGCTCTCGCCTCGTTGCTCGCGATCCTCCCGCGGCTCGGCGGCGCCTTGACGGCGCGGCGGATCGGGTTCGTGTTCGCTTCCCTGATCGGTGCGGGTCTCGCGTCCGCGTACCACGCGCACGTCGCCGGGAGAAAGCAGGCCTTCCGATGGGTCGCGCTCGGCGCCACGACGGCGCTGGTGCTGAGCGTCGTCTTCCGCCGGGGCGCGCCGTGAGCGGGCTGCGCGTCCGAGGGGACGATGTGGCGATCATGACGTCGCGATCGTTTCAGATCCAAGCGCTCCTCACGCCGGAGCGGATGCAGGGAATGGGATTCGCGTTCGCGATCCTACCGGCACTCCGCCGCCTCTATCCGGCGAAGGAAGAGCTGGCCCGGGCCTTGACCCGACACCTGGCCTACTTTGCAACGCATCCGATCCTCTCGGGCTTCGTGCTCGGGGCGACGGCGCGTCTGGAGGAGCGGCGCGCGAACGGAGAGTCGATCGACGACGGGGAGATCGACTCCTTCAAGCGCTCGCTCGCAAGTCCCCTCGCCGCGCTCGGGGATCCGCTCTTCTGGGTCACGCTCCGACCGTTCGCGGGCCTCGTGGGCGTGCTCGGCATCGCCTTTCTGCCGGGCGCGGACTTCATCGGCCCCGACCTCCGCGTGCTCCTCTGCCCCCTCCTGACTCTTTTGACGTACAATGCCGTCGCGTTGCCGTTCCGAGTGTTCGGCGTGGCGCGCGGTTACGCTTCGGCGGACCGGCCCGGCGCGCTCCTCCAGTCGCTCCGGCTCGCCGAGTGGAACCACGCGGTCGCGCGTGCCGGCGCGCTCGGCTATGGCGCGCTTCTAGCCTTGGTGGCGCTCTCCCTCGACTTCGGCTCGGGGCGGTGGGGCGCCGATGGACGCTCGCGTGTCGCTTCGCTGACGCCGCTCCTCCTCGGCGCGGTCATCGGGTACG
Organism: Candidatus Eisenbacteria bacterium; assembly: GCA_005893305.1. Lineage (NCBI taxonomy): Bacteria > Candidatus Eiseniibacteriota > Candidatus Eiseniibacteriota bacterium. The sequence continues at coordinate 17,500 of VBOZ01000002.1, forward strand.
CGGGGTTGAGAAGGTGGCCGGGACGCGGGGTGGAGGTGGGGTTGGGAGTCCTTGCCGCGGCGGCCGTGTTCGCCTTTAGCATGTAGGAGCGGCCGATCGCCATGATCGAAGCAACCATCGTCATCCAGAACCGGCTGGGCCTCCACGCCCGCGCCTGCTCGGTCTTCGTGAAAGAGGCCGCCAAGTATGCCAGCCACATCACCCTCTCGCGCGACGGTCTCGAAGTGAACGGGAAGAGCATCCTCGGCGTGATGATGCTCGCGGCCGAGCGCGGCGCGGAGCTAGAGCTCAAGGCCGACGGCTCGGACGAGCAGCAGGCGATCGCGGCGCTCGTAAAGGTCGTCAACGACAAGTTCGGAGAAGAATGACCGTCCTGACGGGAATCCCGGCATCCCCCGGAATCGGCGTCGGGCCGGTCCACATCGTCGACCACGAGGAGATCGAGGTTCAGGACGGCCAGATCGCCCCGGATCAGGTCGCCGCGGAGCAGGAGCGGCTGAAGGCCGCGCTTCGCGCGAGCCAGGAGGAGGTCCGCGATCTTCGGGCGAAGATCGCGCTCGAGACCGGCGAGGAGCACGCCCGAATCCTCGACGCGCAGGTCGCGATCCTCGAGGATCCGGACGCGCTCGAGCAGGCGATCGAGGCGGTCCGGAAGGAGCGCCGGTCGGCGGCGTGGTGTTATCGGAGGATCTTGGGCGCGGTCGCGGCGAGGCTCGACGAGGCGGACGGCCAGTATTACCGCGACCGGGCGCTCGACATCCGCGACGTGCGGCGCCGCGTCCTCGCCCATCTGGGCGGCGTGCGCTCCTACACGCTGAGCGATCTCCGCGTGCCGTCGCTGATCGTCGCCTCGGACATTCCACCCAGCGAAATGGCGCTCGCACCCCGCGACAAGATTCTCGGCTTCGCCACCGATCTGGGCGGGCGCACCTCGCACACGGCCATCATGGCGCGCGCCCGCGGGATTCCCGCGGTGGTCGGCTTGAAACAGGCGATGCGGACCGCGCGGGAGGGGGCGGTCGCGCTGGTCGATGGAACGCGGGGGGTCGCGATCTTCGACCCGGAGCCCGAGGTGCTCCAGGAGCACGTCCGGAAGCAGCGCCACTACCAGGATCTGGCAAAAAATCTCGCCGCTCTCAAAGATCAGGCCTGTGTCACCCTCGACGGCCGCCGCGTCCACCTGGGCGCGAACCTCGAGGTTCCCGAAGAGCTGCCGTCCCTCCTGGAAAACGGGGCCGAAGGGGTCGGGCTCTACCGCACCGAATTCTTCTACCTCTCCCGAGCCACGTTGCCGACGGAGGAGGCGCAATACAACGCCTACCGGACGATCGCGGAGGCGATGGCGCCGCGTCCGGTCGTCATCCGCACGCTGGACGTCGGGGGCGACAAGTTCGCCTCTTACCTGGGCACGCCGGTCGAGCGGAATCCGTTCCTGGGGATGCGGGGGCTTCGGTTCTCTCTGAAGCGGGAGGACATCTTCCGGACCCAGCTCCGCGCGATCTTGCGGGCGACGGCGCACGGCAACGTGAAGGTCATGTTCCCGATGGTGGTCGGGCTCGAGGATTTTCGTAAGGCCCGCGCGGTCGTCGAGCAGGTACGCCAGGATCTGAAGCGCGAGAAGGTCGCGATGGCGGAGCGGGTGCCGCTGGGCGTCATGGTGGAGACGCCCGCCGCGGTCTTCGCGATCGACCTCCTCGCGAGCGAGTCCGACTTCGTGAGCATCGGCACGAACGATCTGATCCAGTACGCGCTCGCGGTCGATCGGGGGAACGAGGCCATCGCGGAGGTCTACGAGCCGCTCCACCCCGCCGTCCTGCGCGCGGTCCGCGCGGTCGTGCAAGCGGGGGAGCGCCGCCCGATCCCGGTCGGCATCTGCGGCGAGATGGCGGGAGAGCCGCTTTACGCGGTGCTCCTGCTGGGTCTGGGCCTGACCGATTTCAGCGTGAGCCCGTTCCTGGTTCCCGAGATCAAGACGATCCTCCGCGCATCGACCTACGCCGAAGCCTCGGAGCTCGCGCAGCGCTGCTTAACACTCCCCACGCCGACGGAAGTCCGCGCGGTGGTGACCGAGCACATGAGCCGTCGATTCCCGCAGCACTTCGCCGCGTGAGCCCTCGGCCGAAGAAGCCGGCACGAACCCGCCGACCCGCCGGCCCCGCCTCCCCTCTCGACTCGCCCGAGCGCGCCGCGCGCCTGGACCCCGGCGGCATGGGGGAGCGGATCGAGGGGTTCGCCGATCAACTCCGCGCGGGCGTCTCGATCGCCGGTCCGGTCCTCGCCCGGCTCGCGCCCCATCGTCCCCGGCGGACCGTCCTCTTCGGCATGGGAGGCTCCGCGATCGCCGGCGATCTGGCACGCTCGATTGTCGATCGGGAGGGCGACTCGCCACTTCACGTCGTCCGCCACTACGAGCCGCCTGCCTGGCTCACCCCAGAGGACTTCATGATCTTCTCCTCCTACTCGGGACAGACGGAGGAGACCATTGCCGCCTACCGGAGCCTCCGCTACCTCGGCGCGCGCTCGTGCGTCCTTACGACCGGCGGCACCCTCGCGCGCCTCGCGGGGGACGACGACATCCCGATCGCGGCGCTGCCACCGGGACACCCGCCCCGTGCAGCTCTCGGCTACTCGTTTTCGACCCTGGTCCAGATCGCCGCGCACCTGGGGCTCCTGGCCGGGGGATCCGAGCGCTTGGAGGCGGCCGCGGAGGGGGTCGAAGAGGTCGCTTCCGTCTGTGGGATGGGTGTGCTACGATCCCGCAACCCTGCAAAAAGATTGGCGATACGCTTGGCCGGTCGGCAGGTGATCCTGCTCGCGAACGAGCGGAGCCTGGGCCCGGTCGCGTGGCGCTGGAAGGGCCAGCTGAACGAGAACTCGAAGCACCTGGCGTGGGTGGCCCCGCTGCCGGAGATGAACCACAACGAGGTCGATTCGTACGTCCATCCGCAGGGCCTGGTGGGGCGCTTGGCCGCGGTCCTCTTGCGGGACCCCTCGGACCATCCGCGCGTGCAGGCAAGGTTTCGCTGGCTCGCGGCGTATCTGCGACGGAAGGGAGTTCAGGTCGATTCGGTCGAGGCCAAAGGCAAGGATCCGATGACGCGGCTCATGACGTGCGCCGCCGTCGGCGATTACGTGAGCTACTACCTGGCTCTCGCCCACGGGACCGATCCGAGCGCGCTTCCGGGCGTTCAGTCGCTGAAAAAGGCCCTGGGTCGTTGAGGCCGGTCGCGGTGATCCCGGTGGCCGGCGCCGGGACGAGGCTCAAGCCGCTCACGGACAGGACCCCGAAACCGCTTCTCGAGGTCGCGGGAAAGCCGATCCTGGCCCACATCCTCGACCAGGTCGCGGAAGCGAAGCCCGAGCGTGTCGTTCTGGTCGTCGGGCCGGGGCCACAGGGAAAGCGGATACACGAATACGCGAGCCGCAGGGGCGACCTGAAGATCGAGCACGTGGTCCAGTCCGAGCCCTTGGGGCTAGGCCACGCGGTGGCCCAGGCGAAGGATCTCGTCGGCGGCGCCCCGGTCCTCATCGTACTCGGCGATACGATCGCGTTGGCCCCGTTCGCGAGGCTGACCGCAAGCGGCTCGAGCCTGGGCGTCCGCGAGGTGGACGACCCCCGTCGATTCGGGGTCGCGATCGTGCGGGACGGTCGGATCACGGAGCTCGTGGAGAAGCCGGAGCATCCGGTGTCGAACCTGGCGCTGGTTGGCCTCTATTACCTGACGAACTCCCCGTTACTCTTTCAATCCCTGGCTTCTCTGGAGGCGGAGGGAAAGCGGACCCGGGGAGAGCTTCAGCTGACGGACGCCCTCCAGCGCATGATCGAGAAGGGCGAGGAACTGCGCCCGTTTCCCGTCCAAGCTTGGTATGATTGCGGCAAGACCGATACGCTTCTCGAGACCAACCGCGCGCTGCTCGACCTTCACGCGGGGCCCGTCTCCCGGCCCGGCGTGGTGTGCTTGCCGCCCGTAGCGCTCGATCCGAGCGCCGACGTGCTTCATTCGGTGATCGGACCTCACACCTCGATCGGCCCGGGCGCCCGGGTGCGGCGTGCTGTGGTCCGGAACTCGATTATCAACCAAGGCGCAACCGTGGAAGACGTCCTCCTCGACCTGTCGGTCGTCGGCGAGAAGGCCGTGGTCCGCGGCGACTACCGGCGCCTCACCGTAGGGGAATCATCGGAGGTCGAGAGTACATGACGCTTGAAGCGACGCAGACGAAGCCCGAGGCCAAGCGCGCGCCCGGGACGCGCCACGCCCTGCCGTTCACGTCCGAGTCGGTGACGGAGGGCCATCCCGACAAGGTCGCGGACCAGATCTCCGACGCCATCCTCGACGCCATTCTCAAGGAGGATCCACTCGGGCGGGTCGCGTGCGAAACCCTCGTGACCACGGGCCTCGCGCTCGTGTCCGGGGAGGTCACCACGAAGACCTACGTCGACATTCCGAAGGTCGTGCGCGAGACGATCCGGAGCATCGGCTACGACAACCCTGTATACGGATTTGACTACGAGACCTGCGCCGTCCTCACATGCATCGACGAGCAGTCGAAGGACATCGCGATGGGCGTCGACCGGAAGGGCGCGGGGGATCAGGGGCTCATGTTCGGCTATGCCGTGCGCGAGACGCCGGAGCTGATGCCGCTTCCGATCCAGCTCGCCCACAAGCTGACCCGGGCTCTGGCGGACGCCAGGCGATCGGGCAAATTCCCGGAGCTTCGGCCCGACGGGAAGTCGCAGGTGACGGTCGATTACGAAGGCGGCGTGCCGAAGCGGATCAACACGGTGGTCGTCTCGACCCAGCATGTCGAGATGACGGACGCCGAGATCGACCGGTTCCGGGAGCGGATCATCCGCGAGATCATCAAGCCGGTCCTCCCACGCGAGCTTGTCGACGGCGAGCCGATCTTCCACATCAATCCGACGGGGCGGTTCGTCCTTGGGGGGCCCCGCGCGGACACGGGTGTCACCGGCCGCAAGATCATCGTCGACACGTACGGCGGCTCCGCCTGCCACGGCGGCGGCGCGTTCAGCGGAAAGGATCCGTCGAAGGTGGACCGCTCGGCCTCCTACGCGGCGCGCCACGTGGCGAAGAACTTAGTCGGAGCGGGCCTCGCGGACAGGTGCACCGTCCAGGTCGCGTACGCGATCGGGGTGGAGCAGCCGGTGTCGGTCATGGTCGACTCGCACGGCACGGGGAAAGTGCCGGATACGCGGCTCTCCGAGCTTGTCCGGAAGCATTTCGACCTGAGCCCGGCGGGGATCATCCAATCCCTCGACCTTCGCAAACCGATCTATCGCAAGACCGCAGCTTACGGACACTTCGGCCGTGAGAACGAGGGGTTCCGGTGGGAGCTGCTCGACCGCGTGGAGGACTTGAAGCGTGACGCCTGATGCCGCCGTTGCCATGGGCCCGCAAGGGCATGTCCTGAACGCCAAGCTCGCCGACGAGGGCGTCAATCGAATCGAATGGGCGGAGCGCGAGATGCCGGTTCTCCGCCAGGTGAAGGCGCGGTTCCAGAAGGAGCTTCCGCTGAAGGGCCGGCGCGTGGCGGCGTGCCTCCACGTGACGACCGAGACCGCCAACCTCATGCTCACCCTCCAGGCGGGCGGCGCCGACGTGACGCTCTGCGCCTCGAACCCGCTCTCCACGCAGGACGACGTGGCCGCGGCGCTCGCGCACCGGTATCGGGTTCCGACGTTCGCGATCAAGGGCGAGGACGCCGACACCTACTACAAGCACATCAACGCGGCGCTGGACGCCAAGCCCGAGTTCACGATGGATGACGGCGCCGATCTCGTGACCGTCCTCCACACGAAGCGCGCGGAGCAGGCGAAGCAGGTGATCGCCGGCACCGAGGAGACGACGACCGGCGTGATCCGCCTTCGGGCCATGGCCCGCGAGGGGGCGCTCCGGTATCCGATCCTCGCGGTGAACGACGCGAAGACGAAGTACCTCTTCGACAATCGCTACGGCACGGGGCAGAGCACGATCGACGGAATCCTGAGGGCCACGAACCGCCTCCTCGCGGGCTCGCGGTTCATCGTCCTGGGTTATGGCTGGTGCGGCCGCGGGGTCGCGAGCCGGGCGCGCGGCATGGGCGCCCACGTCGCGATCACCGAGATCGATCCGCTGCCCGCGCTCGAGGCGGTCATGGACGGCTTCGAGGTCGTGCCCGCCGCGGAGGCCGCGAAATTCGGCGACATCTTCGTGACCGTGACCGGGAACATCAACGTTCTTCGGATGGAGCACTTCCGCGCCATGAAGGACGGGGCGATCATCGCGAACTCGGGACACTTCAACGTCGAGCTCGACCTCGAATCGCTTCGCAAGGAGGCCCGCTCCATCCGCACGGTCCGCCCCTTCGTGGAAGAGGTGACGCTCGAGGGCTCGAAGCGGATTTTCGTCCTCGGCGAGGGGAGACTGATCAACCTGGCCGCCGCGGAGGGACACCCCGCGTCCGTGATGGACATGAGCTTCGCGAACCAGGCGCTGGGAGTCGAGTATCTGCTGGCGCACTCGCGCGAGCTCAAACCGACCGTCTATCCCATCCCGAAGGCGCTCGACGAGGAGATCGCCCGCCTCAAGCTGGAGGCCCTGGGGGTGCGCATCGATGTCCTCACCCCGGAGCAGAGCGCGTACCTCGCCTCCTGGCAGCACGGGACGTAGGCCAGGGGCCTGCCGCCCATGTGGCTCCTGGGCCGGGTTTCAGTTCGGCGCAAATACCAGATCCTGGGGCTCTGCCTCCTTTCGCTCGCGCTGTTCCTCATCCTCGCTCTCTGTAGCCATGACCCGCGGGACACGGCCGCGGACCTGGTCGGGACCGGGGCGGTCCGAAACCAGGCCGGCGTTCTCGGCGCGTTCGCGGCGGCCGGCTTGGCCGCCGCCTTCGGCGCGTGGGGCGCGTGGCTGATCCCGGCGGGATTCTTGGCGTGGGGTTGGAACCGGCTTCGAGTCGGCCCGGCCGGCGAGCTCTGGCTTCGAACCGCGCTCGCCGCCGCCGCCGCGCTCAACGCGATGGGGCTCGCCTATCTCCTCTCGGGAGAGAATCAGGCCAACGTCGGCCGGCTCGGCGAAGGGGTCGGCCGGATCGCGTCCCACCTTCTGGGGAAGGTCGGGGCCGAGCTGCTCCTCGGCACGGCGCTCCTCGTCGTCGGTGTGATCGCGTTCGAGATCGGCTCCTCGTCGCCTCTCCGGAAACTCCTCGGCTCGCTGTTGGGGCAATTCAGTCCCGCGCGGGGGAAGGCGAAGCGCGCTCTTGCAGAGGAGCCGGTCGGAGATGATCCCGACGCGCCAGGCGCCGTAGCGCGCCGCGGCCGGAAGGGTCCCGCCGAGGAAGAAGAGGACCTCCGGCGAGCCTTCACGCTGGCGGAGGAGGCTCCCGGCAAGAAGGAATCGCGACCCCGGATCGTCGCGCGCCGCGAAGGCGAGCCGCGCCCGGAATCGCTTTCGATCCCGTTCCCTCCGCCCGCTTCGCGCTCGGAAGGTGAGCGCGGAGCCCCGCGGGAGGAGCGCCGGCGCGGTGCCGACGCGGCTCCCGAGAGCGGTCTCAAGCTCAACCCCGCGTCCGCCCCCGAGGCGGCCCTTCCTCCGCTCGATCTCCTCGATCGCCACGACTCCAAGCGCATGGCGATCGAGGAATCCGAGCTATTCGAGCTCTCGCGCGTTCTCGAGCGGACCCTTTCCGACTTCGGCGTGGCGGGGAAGGTCTCGGAGGTCCACCCCGGGCCCGTCATCACGCTCTTCGAGTACGAGCCGGCCCCGGGCGTCAAGGTGAACCAGATCATGAACCGCCAGGACGACCTGGCGCTCGCGCTCCGGGCGCAGCGGATCCGGATCGTGGCGCCGATTCCGGGGAAGGCCGCGGTCGGGGTGGAGATTCCGAATCGGGTCAAGGCCTTGGTCTCGTTTCGCGAGATCGTCGCCTCCGCCCCGTTCCAGCAAACCCGGGACGCGCTCCCGTTCGCGCTGGGGAAGGACGTCGCCGGCGTTCCGTTCACCGCTTCGCTCGAGCGAATGCCGCACCTCCTCATCGCCGGCGCCACCGGCTCGGGGAAGAGCGTGTGCATCAACGCGCTCATCATGAGCCTCCTCTTGAAGCGAACGCCGAGCGAGCTTCGCTTCATCCTGATCGATCCGAAGATGCTGGAGCTGACGCCCTACAACGGAATTCCTCATCTGCGGATGCCGGTGGTCACGGATCCGAAGAAGGCCGCGCAGGCGCTCCGCTACTGCGTGAAGGAGATGGAGCGCCGCTACCAGGTCCTGGCCCGCCGCGGCGCGCGGAACATCGAGGCGTATAACCGGCTCGGGCTCGACCCCGCGACGGTCGAGGACGCGAAGCTCCCGTACCTGGTCGTGGTCGTGGACGAGCTCGCCGATCTGATGGCGCTTCTGCCGGCCGAGATCGAGGAGCCGATCGGCCGCCTCGCGCAGATGGCGCGCGCCGTGGGAATCCACCTGATCCTCGCGACGCAGCGTCCCTCGGTGGACGTGCTGACGGGCGTGATCAAGGCGAACTTCCCCTCGCGGATCGCCTTCCAGGTCGCGAGCCGCACCGACTCGCGCGTGATCCTGGACATGAACGGCGCCGAGAGCTTGCTCGGGAACGGCGACAGCCTCTACCTTCCCGCCGGGAAGCCGGAGCCGGACCGGGTGCACGGCTCCTACGTCTCGACCGAGGAGATCGAGCGTGTGGTGACGTTCCTGAAGGGACAGGGCGGGCCGGTGGCCGTCGACGACAGCGCGCTCGAGCAAACGGTCACGCTGGACTCGGACGCCGACGACGACCTCTACGAGGAGGCGATGCGGCTGGTCGTGCTCCACCAGCAGGCCTCGACGTCCATGCTCCAGCGGCGGCTCAAGGTCGGATACTCCCGCGCGGCGCGGCTCCTGGACCTCCTCGAGGAGCGGGGCGTGGTCGGCCCGCCCGACGGCGCCAAGGGCCGCGAGGTGTTCGTGACCGAGCAGGAGCTCGAGGCCCGCCGCGCGCGGGGCTCCGAGGTGGAGAGCGGCACGTGATCCAACCGATCGCGTTCGCGCCGCCGCGGCCGGCCGGGAAGGAAGCCCCTGCGCGGGTCGCGCTCGTGACCTTAGGCTGCGCGAAGAACCTCGTCGACTCCGAGATCATGGCGGGGCTCATGGCGCGGGGCGGGTTCGTCCTGACCGCGAACCCCGCGGACGCGGACGTCGCGGTCGTGAACACCTGCGCGTTCATCGGGCCGTCGCAGAAGGAGTCGATCGACCGGATCCTCGAGCTCGCCGCCCTGAAGCGCGAAGGAGTTCTGCGGGGGCTCATCGTGGCGGGCTGTCTCGCGCAGCGCTACCAGTCGGAGCTGCTCCGGGAAATTCCGGAAGTCGACGCGGTCGTGGGAACGGGGCAGGTCGATGCCATCGCGCGCGTCGCCCATCGCGTCCGCCATGGTGGGGCCGCGATTCTCGAGGTGGGCCCGCCGGGTACGGCGGTCGACCTCGCGTCGCACCGCGCCGTCTCCACGCCGCGCCACCTCGCCTACCTCCGGATCGCGGACGGCTGCGATTTCCGCTGCACGTTCTGCATCATCCCCAAGCTGCGGGGCGACCTGCGGAGCCGGCCGTTCGAATCGGTCCTCGAGGAGGCCCACCGCCTCGCGGAAGGCGGGGTGAAGGAGCTCCTCCTGATCGCCCAGGACTCCACGTCCTACGGAGAGGACATCTACGGGACGGCTCGGCTGCCGGAGCTTCTCCGTGGCCTCGCGGCGATCGACGGGATCGAGTGGCTGCGCGTCCACTACACGCACCCGAAGACGTGGAGCGAAGAGCTGATTCGGGTGTTTGAAGAGGAGCCGAAGGTTTGCCGCTACGTCGACATCCCGCTCCAGCATGTGACCGACCGGATGCTCCGCCGGATGCGGCGGGAGGTCGTCGCGGTAGAGCAGGAGCGGCTCATCGAAACCCTTCGGCGGCGGCTTCCCGAGATCGCCATCCGGACGCATTTCATCGTCGGCTTTCCGGGAGAGACGGAGGAGGACTTCGAGGCGCTCCTCGAGGCGGTCGGCCGGGAGTCGTACGACCACGTCGGGTGCTTCGCGTACTCGCGAGAAGACGGTACGCCGGCCGGGCGCATGGGCGAGCAGGTGCCGGAGCGGACCAAGCTCGAGCGCCGGCGTCGGCTCATGGCGGCCCAGCGCGATCTGGCGGCCCGGGTCTGGGGACGCTGGGTGGGGCGAACCGTGGATGTTCGGATCGATGGAGCCGTGCCGTCGCGCGCGGGGAGCTTCATCGGCCGAGTGGAGCAGCAGGGCTACGAAGTGGACGGCGTGACGCGCGTGCGCGCGGTCCGCGGAGCGCCCGAGCCCAGGGCGGGGGAACGGACGCGCGTCCGCATCGTGCGGGCGCGGCACTACGATCTCGAGGCGGAGGTGACGGGGTGAGACGCACGTTCTGGGTGTGCGCGGTCGTGATCGGGCTCCACCTGGCCACCTCGGCGGCGGTCGCGCGCGCGGGGCACTCGCCTCCCATGACCCACGGGATGGCGCTCGACTCCGTGGCGGCCATCGTCGCGCAGGACCTCCTGCAAGGGGTCTCGATTCCGCCGGGGCGGCCGGTCGTGCTTCGCTCTCCGGCGCCCGGCGATACGCTCGGGCTCCTCACGAAGCAGCTCGTGGATCGTCTGCGCGCGCAGAACGTGACGGTACGGTTTCCGGCCGCATCCGCGGCCGCGGGCGATTCGTCCGTGGCGGCGGCCACGAGCGCCGACGGCCCGCTTCACCTCGACCTCCAGGTCGACGGCTCGGGCGTGAGCTACGTTCGGCGCGTCGGGTCATTTCCGTTCGGCACGAGGGGCTACGAGCGCCTCGCCGCGATGCGCGCGAACGCGACGCTTCTGGATCCCGCCAACGGGGAGGTCCTCTGGACCCGGTCGGCGACGCGGGCCGCGACCGACCTGGTCCCCAAGAGCGAGGTCGTCTACGCCGCCAGCGGATCGGGCCCGCTCAATCCGCAGGTGCCGCGGGGCGGCGGGACGCGTTGGCTCGAGCCGATGATCGTCGTGGGCGTGGTGGCAGGGCTGGTCGTGCTCTTCTACTCCAATCGAAACTGAGGGCGGAGGCGTGACGTGGGTCCAGGGAGGGTCACCATGAGCGTGGCTGCCAAGCAGCACCAGGTCTTGGCTCGGGACTATTTCGGCAAGGGCCTCTATCCCCAGGCGGTGGGCGAGATCCGCGAGGCGATCAAGCTCAATCCGGAGTTCCCGGATCTCCACAACCAGCTGGGGCTCGCCCTCAGCATGAACGGCGACCGGGAGACCGCGGTCGCGGAGTTCCAGCGCGCGCTCCACTTGAATCCGCACTACGTGGAGGCACGCCTGAACCTCGCGATCATCCTGAACGACCTGGGGCGCTACGAGGACGCGCTCCGGGAGTTTCACTCGGAGCGCCTGGACGATCCCGATCACGAAAACCTCTCGCCGGAGGTTCGGTCCCACCTGGCGGAAGCTCACACGCTCCTGGGCGACACGTACCGGAACCTCGGCCTCGCCGTCGACGCTTCGCAGGAATACCGGAAGGCGCTCCGTCACGCGCCTCAATTCCTCGACATCAAGAACAAGCTCGGCGCGGTCTACGCCGAGATGGGGCTCTATCAGGACGCCGAGACCGTGCTGGCCGAGGCCCTGGCGCAGAATCAGCGCTACGTCGACGCACGGATCACCCTCGGGGTGGTCTACTTGAAGTCGGGGCGCCTCGCCCGCGCCCGCGAAGAATGGGAGCGCTGCCTCCTCGAGAACAAGGACGACGTCCGGGCCCGCTCGTACATCGACATGCTGGAGCGCGAGGAGGAAGCCGCGGACGATCCGCGGGGCCAATGATCCGATACGCGGCGCGCCGAGCCCTGGCGAGAGCCGGGGTCGCGGCGCTCCTTGTGCTCGCGTCCGGTTGCGGGGGGTCGCTCCGCGAGGCGGCGGTCGGCGGCGTCGCCAGCTTCGACCGCGGCAAGGAGGAGTTCGACCGAGGCCAGTGGCTGGACGCGATCGCCGACTTCAAGGCGTACGTCGAGCAGTTTCCCGGCACCGAGAAGACGGACGACGCTCTCTTCTACCTGGGTGAAGCCTATTTCCGGACGAAGGACTACGCGCTGGCGTCCGGACAGTACGACCGGCTGATCCGCGATTTCCCCGGATCGCCCCTCCATCCCGACGCGCTCTTCCAGCTCGCGCGCTGCGACGATCTGCAGTCCCGCCCGGCGCCCCTCGACCAGGCCGAGACCATCCGCTCGATATCGCGCTACAAGGAATTTCTCGAGCTCTACCCGGAGCACAAGCGCGCCGCCGAGGCCAAGCTTCGCCTCGAAGCGTTGACCGACCGTCTCGCGGAGAAGCGTTGGCGGAACGGCCGCCTCTACTTCCGCCTGCGACACTACGATGCCGCCGAATACTACTTCCGGAGCGTGATCCAGAATTACCCCGCGTCGTCGTGGGCCAGCGAGTCGCAGCTCTTCCTGGCCGACGTACTCGTGCGGAAGAAGAAGCGCGCCGAAGCGGTTACGGTGCTCCGCGCGGTCGAGGAGAGCGTCGCCTCCGCCGATGTGAAGGCCCGCGCCCAGAAGCGCCTGCGGGAGCTCGAGGGAGCGAAGGAGTGACGCGCCGTCCGGCGCGCACGGGCATCTTCGGCGGGACGTTCGATCCGATTCATGTGGGGCACCTCATCATGGCGGACGAGGTCATGTCCCGCCTCAAGCTCCAACGGCTCCTCTTCATGCCCGCCTCCCGCCCCGCCCACAAGCGCTCGCGAGCCCTGACGAGCGTCGAGGACCGGATCGCGATGCTTCGGCTCGCCATCCGCGGACACCAAGGCTTCGCGGTGTCGCGGATCGAGGCCGACGGCTCGGGCGTCTCGTTCACGGCGCGGACTCTCGAGACCCTCGCGGCGAAGCTGCCCGGGGAGCTCTACTTCATCATGGGCCAGGACAGCCTGGAGGAGTTTCACACCTGGAAGGATCCCGAGCGGATCACCCGCCTCGCGCGCCTGGTCGTGCTTCCAAGGGGCGACCACGATCTCCCGTCCCTCGATCCGTCGCTTCGCCGCAGGGTCGTCTTTCTTAGGCCGCCCCGAATCGGCATCTCCTCCACCGAGATTCGACGCCGGATTCGCCGCGGGCTCCCGGTCCGCTATTGGATTCCCGATGCGGTCCTAAGCTACGTGACGCGCCATGGTCTCTACGGAATCCGCCGGCGCGGCTAAGAGCCTCCTCCTCGTTGACGGATCGGCTCTCCTCTACCGCTCTCACTTTGCGTTCATCCGGAACCCGCTCCGGAACGCGAAGGGCGAGCCGACGAGCGTGCCGTACGGGGTGCTCCAGACGCTCGTGCCTCTTCTGGACTCAAAGCATCCGGACCGGGTCGCCGTCGTGTTCGACACCGCCGCGCCGACGTTCCGCCACAAGGTGTACCCGGAATACAAGGCGCACCGCCCGCGGATCCCCGATGAGCTCAAGGCGCAGATACCGCGCGCGCGCGAGGCGATCCGGCTTCTCGGGATTCCGATCGTGGAGCAACCCGGCGTCGAGGCCGATGACCTGATCGGGAGCCTGGCCCGCGAGGCGGAGAGGGACGGCGCCGTCGCGATGATCGTGACGGGCGACAAGGACTTCTTCCAGCTGGTCTCCGAGAGGGTGCAGGTGCTCGCGCCGCAGAGTCGGGGCGAGCTGGTGCCGATCGGCCCGGCGGCGGTGCGCGAGCGCTACGGCGTGGCCCCGGAGGAGATGGTCGACCTTCTGTCGCTCATGGGCGACGCTTCGGACAACGTGCCCGGCGTTCCCGGCATCGGCGAGAAGACGGCCGCGCAGCTGATTCAGCGGTTTCACTCGGTCGACGCGCTCTATCAGTCCCTGGATCAGGTGGAGCGCGTATCGCTGCGCGAGAAGCTTCAGAAGCACCGGGAGAGCGCCCTCCTGAGCCGGCAGCTTGTCACCATCCGTTCCGACCTTCCGCTGGACCGGCACTGGTGGGAGCTGGAGCGCGAGCCGGTCCGGGTCCGGGAACTCCATCGCCTCCTCGACGACCTCGACTTCCGCGCGCTCAAGCGCCGCTTCGCCTCCGAGATCGCGGAGCCCGTCCCGGGGGAGCTCTTCGCCCCCGCGCCCCCTCCGGGCGAGCTTTTCCCTCGGCCGGCTCCGGCCTCCGTCCCCGCGCGGGCGCCGTTCGGCGAATACAAGGTGGTCCGCACCGAGGAGGAGCTCACGGCTCTTTCGCGCGAGCTTCTGGAGGCGGAGGGCCCGGTCGCGTTCGACACCGAGACCACGGGATTGAATCCGCTCCGCGCGGACCTGGTCGGAATCTCCGTGGCGACCGCGCCCGGGCGGGCCTACTACCTCCAGGTGGGGCATGAGGCCGGTCCCAACCTCGATCCGGATCACGTGCGCGCGGCGCTCCGTCCCTTCTTCGATTCACCTCGGGCCCAGCGCGTCGCGCAGAACGCGAAGGGCGAGCCGACGAGCGTGCCGTACGGGGTGCTCCAGACGCTCGTGCCTCTTCTGGACTCAAAGCATCCGGACCGGGTCGCCGTCGTGTTCGACACCGCCGCGCCGACGTCTGGACGCGCTTGCCGCCTCCCGCCTGGGTCTTCAGAAGATCACGACGGAGTCGCTCATCGGCTCGGGCCGGGACCAGGTGACGATGGCCCAACTTCCGGTCGATCGGGTCGCCGAGTACGCCGCCGAGGATGCCGACGCCTGCCTCCGCCTGGAGCCGGTCCTCCGCAAGGAGATGGAAGCGACCGGCGTCCTCCCGCTCTTCAGCGAGGTGGAGATGCCGCTGGTCGGCGTGCTCACGCGGATGGAGCGCGCCGGCGTGAAGATCGACACGCCGCTCCTCGAGTCGATGTCGGCCGATCTGGGCCGCGAGCTCGCGGGCCTGGAAGAGCAGATTCAGGAAGCAGCGGGGGTTCCGTTCAACGTGAACTCGACGCGGCAGGTCGCGGAGGTCCTCTTCGAGCGCCTCAAGCTCCCCAAGGGCAAGCGGACGAAGGACGGGTACTCGACCGACGTGGAGGTGCTGGAGCAGCTGGCCCCTCTCCACCCGCTCCCCAAGCTTCTCCTGGCCCACCGCCAATTTCAGAAGCTGAAGACCACCTACGTGGACTCCCTTCCGCGCCTGGTGAATCCCGAGACGGGGAGGGTGCACACCACCTTCCATCAAACGGTCGCCTCGACGGGGCGGCTGAGCGCGAGCGACCCAAGTCTCCAGAACATCCCGATCCGCACCGAGGAGGGGCGGGCCATCCGGCGCGCGTTCGTCGCGGAGGGGGAGCGCGGGCTCCTGGCATCCTTCGACTACTCGCAGGTGGAGCTTCGTCTCCTGGCCCACCTCTCCCACGATCCGGTCTTGACCGAGGCGTTTCGCACCGGGGGCGACGTCCACGCGACGACCGCGTCGCGCCTCTTTGGGCTCGCGCCGGAGGCGGTCACGCCCGGGCAGCGCGCCCAGGCGAAGGTCGTGAACTTCGGGATTCTGTATGGGATGGGGCCCGCCCGCCTCGCGCGCGAGCTCTCCTTGTCCCGGGCACTCGCCGCCGCCTTCATCGAGGAGTACAAGCGGACGCTCTCGGGCGTGGCCGCGTACCTCGATCAGGTGCTCGAAACGGCGCGCCGGACCGGATACGTCGAGACCATCCTGAAGCGCCGCCGCCCGCTTCCTGGGCTCCGGGCGGAAGGGGCCCGTCGGGCCGACGCGGAGCGCGCCGCGATCAACGCGCCGATCCAGGGCTCGGCCGCGGATCTGGTCAAGGTGGCGATGGTCAAGATCGACTCGCTTCTCGCGGAGCAGGGGTACCGCACGCGACTCATCCTCCAGCTGCACGACGAGCTCCTCTTCGAGACCGACGAGGACGAGATCGGGGCGGCGTCGTCGATCATCCGGGAGGTGATGGAGCACGCGATCCCGCTCCGCGTGCCCCTCGTGGTGCACCAGGGGCAGGGGCGCACGTGGGCCGACGCCCATGCGTGACGGGATTCGGCTTGACCCTGCGCCGTGCCGACCGATAGGTTGAAACGATGGTCCGGATCGGCGTGACCGGGCGCATGGGCTCGGGGAAGTCGACGGTGGCGCGGCGCTTCCAGGAGAAGGGGGCGACGCTGGTCGACGGCGACACGCTGGGCTGGGAGGTTCTCCGCCTCCCGGACGTGAGGGAAGCGATCGCGGCCTCGATGGGGCCGGATGTCATCGATCGCGGAGGGCAGGTCGATCGGGCGCGACTCGGTCGAGTGGTCTTTCGCGATCCGGGAGCGATGGAGCGGCTGAACGGGATCGTCCAGCCGGTTCTGCTTCGGCGCGTTCGAGAGGTGTTGGAGGCGCCGGGGCAGGGGGTGCTGGTCCTCGACGCGGCCGTGCTTCCGGCTTGGCGTTTGGAGCCGGAGCTGGACGGCGTCATCGAGGTGGTCGCCTCCGAGGATACCCGGGTGCGGCGGATTCGCGCCGCGCGAGGATTCACGGATCAGGAGGCGCGCGAGCGCATCCAAGGACAGAAGCTGCCCCCGATCCGCGGGGCGCGGCGGCAGTGGCGGATCGAGAACGAAGGGGATCGCGCCGAGCTGAATCGGCGCGCGGACGCGATCTGGGAAGAGATCGAGAGCCTGGGACGCTCGGGCGAGAGCGGCTCTCCGGCTTGAACGGAAAGGGGCGTACGAAGTGGATTTGATGGAGACGCGAAGGCGCCTTGAGGACGGCCGCCAGATTCTGGCGGAGCTCCGGAGCTATCTTTGACATCGAGCAGCGCGAAGCGCGCGCCCGGGAGCTCGAGGGCAAGATGGCGGAGCCGGGCTTCTGGGAGGATCCGGAGAAGGCGCAGAAGGTCGTAGCCGATCTCAAGGCGCTCCGCCGCATCTACGAACCCTACCAGGAACTCCTGCGGCAGATCGACGACGCGGAGGGGATGGCGGCGCTCGTGGCGCAGGAGCCCGACGAGTCGATCGCGGCGGAGCTGGAGGAGCAGTCGAAGAGTCTCCTTCCTCGAATCCACGCCCTCGAGATGCGGAGCCTTCTCTCCGAGGAGAGCGACGCGCACGGCGCCATCGTGACGATCCATCCGGGCGCCGGCGGGACTGAATCCCAGGACTGGGCCGAGATGCTCTTCCGGATGTACACCCGTTACGTGGAGCGGAGGGGCTGGAGCACGCAGGTGCTCGACCTGCAGCCGGGGGACGAGGCGGGGATCAAGGACGCCACGATTCAGGTGGACGGCGACTTCGCCTACGGCTACCTGAAGGCGGAGCGCGGTGTCCACCGCCTGGTGCGAATCTCGCCGTACGACGCCCAACACCGCCGGCATACCTCCTTCGCTTCGGTGTTCGTGTTTCCCCAGGTGGGAGAGGACACGAAGATCGACATCAAGGAGAGCGAGATTCGGATCGACACCTTCCGCGCCGGCGGGGCGGGAGGCCAGCACGTGAACAAGACCGAGTCCGCGATACGCATCACGCACCTCCCGACCGGCCTCGTGGTTCAGTGTCAGAACGAGCGCTCGCAGCACCGAAACCGGGACTCGGCCCTCAAGGTGCTCACGGCGCGCCTCTACGCCATGCGTCTCGAGGAGGACCGCGAGAAATTGAACTCGCTCGGCGGCGGGAAGAAGGACATCGCGTGGGGGAACCAGATCCGGTCGTACGTCTTCCAGCCCTACACCCAGGTCAAGGACCACAGGACGGACGTCGTCGTGACCGACGTGCAGTCGGTCATGGACGGCGACCTCGATCCATTCATCGACGCCTATCTGAGGCTGAAGGAGCCCAAGTGAACCCCGAGATCTTCCGCGAATACGATATCCGCGGCATTGCCGATCGCGAGCTGACCGACGACGTGGTCCATTCCGTTGGCCGCGCGTTCGCGCAGCGCATGCGGGAGCAGGGAAAGAGTCGAATCGCCGTCGGACGGGACGTCCGGCTTTCCTCGCACCGGATCCGCACGGCGCTGATCGAGGGGCTCCGGGATCAGGGAGCTACCGTCCTCGATGTGGGCATGGTCCCCACCCCGGCGCTCTATTTCGCGGTCCTCCATCTGAAGGCGGACGGTGGGGTGATGGTGACGGGCAGCCACAATCCGATCGAGTACAACGGGCTCAAGCTCTCGGACGGCGTCCAGTCACTCCACGGCGAGGATATCCAGGAGATCCGCGAACGGACGGGGTCGGCGGGGGTCCTCGCGGAGCGCGGCACGGTCGAGGAGGTCTCCGTCGATGAGGCGTACCTTTCGGACCTGGTCGCGCGCGTCGGCCAGGTCGGGCCTTTGAACGTGACCTGCGATCCCGGGAACGGGGCAGCCAGCATCCTGGGGCCGCGCTTCCTGCGCGCGATCGGGTGCCGGGTGGACGCCATCTTCGCGGAGCCCGACGGCCGCTTCCCGAATCACCTTCCCGACCCCACGGTGCCCGAGCTGGTTCGCGCCCTCGCGGAGCGGGTCCGGTCGACCCGGGCCGACATTGGTATTGGGTTCGACGGGGACGCGGACCGCGTCGGAGCGGTGGACGAGCAGGGACGGCTCCTGTTCGGGGACCAGACGCTCGCGCTCTATGCGGCGGACGTTCTCGCGAAGATGCCCGGGAGCCCGATCGTCTTCGAGGTCAAATGCTCCCAAGGCCTCGTGGAATGGGTCGAGGCCAAGGGGGGGAAGCCGATCATGTGGAAGGCGGGCCACTCCCTCATCAAGGCGAAGATGCGTGAGCTGAACGCCCCGCTCGGGGGCGAGATGTCGGGGCACATGTTCTTCGCGGACGAGTTCTACGGCTACGACGACGCGCTCTACGCCGCCGGCCGCCTGCTCCGGATCCTCGCGAGGTCGGGCGGGAAGAAGCTCTCCTCGCTGGTGGACGCCCTGCCGCAGTCGCGCTATTTCGCCACGCCCGAGATCCGCCTGGGCTGTACCGACGCCGCCAAATTTGCTATCGTAGACGCGGTGCGCGAGCACTACCGCGCCCAGCACGAGGTGCTGGATGTGGACGGAGCCAGAGTCCAATTCGGCGACGGCTGGGGCCTGATCCGGGCTTCCAACACGCAGCCCGTGCTGGTCGTCCGATTCGAGGCGAGGAGCCGGGAGCGCCTGCAAGCGATCTCCCGCGACGTGTATGAAGTTTTGTCTCGTTACCCCGAGGTGACGATCCCCGCGCTCCACGTCTGAGCGTCCGTCGTCTCGCGCCACGCCGGAAAGGGTGGATTTCCTTGCGAGCGGCACGCGGCCTGTTCCTCTTCATCGTCCCACTGATCGCTTTCGCCGCCTCCGCGGTCCCCTGCTTCGCCCAGGACGAGTTCCTGATCAACGACGATCGCGTCGACCGCAACCAGTGGGCGCCGCAGGCCGCGCGTGGCTCGACCGGTACCCTGGTCGTGGTCTGGATGGACGGCCGGAACATGACGGGGTCGGTCGTGGACTTCGACACCTACCTGGTCACGATCCGGAACCCGCAGGCGGTCGGCTCGACGGTGAACCGGCGCCTCAACGACGATCCGCCCGGCGCGCCCCAGGGATTCCCCTCCATCGACTCGAGCCCGGCGGGCACCTTCTTCTGCGTGTGGGAGGACAGCCGCGCGGGAAACCGGGACATCTACGGGGCGACCCTCGATTCGATCGGGCTCAGGATCACGCCCAACCTGCGCCTGAATGACGACGCTACTTTCTCGGAGCAGGCCAACCCCATCGTGACGGGCGTCGGCGCGAGCCGGTATCTCGCCGCGTGGGGAGATCAGCGGCAGGGTCAAGGCGAGGTGTTCGCAGCCATGCTGACCAGCTCCGGGGCGCCGATCGGACCCAACTTCAAGATCTCGGCGGACCCGATTTCCGGGGGAAGCTACCAGGGAGAGCCCGCCGCCGACGCGCGGGCGGACGGCAGGACCCTCGTCGCCTGGCTCGACGGCAGGGAAGGTGGAACGGTGTTCGGCGCGACCTTCGACGTCTACGCGCAATGGCTCGACGGGGACGGTCAGCCGATCGGCGGCAATTTCAAGGTCAACGACACCGTCGGCCCGCAGCGCGATACGTCGGTCGCGGTCGCGGCCGACTCCACGGGCGGGTTCGTCGTCGCGTGGATCGATCGGCGCAACTTCCCGGGCGACGCGGGCGACGTGTACGCCCAGCGGTACGATGCCGGCGGGAATTCGGTCGGAGCCAACGTGCGCGTGAACGACGATGGGCCCGGCCGCGAGCAGCGCGCGGTTCGCGCGGTCGCCATTCCGGGAGCGGTCTGCCTCATCTGGGAAGACCTCCGGGGAAACCTCGGCCTCGATTCGAACGTCGAGGCGGCGAGGATCCCTTTCGATTCGTCGCCCCCCGGAGCCAACTTCCGCGTCAACGTCTCCATTCCCGCGAGGCAGGGGACCCCGGGAGGGGTCTGGGACGGCCGAGACGCCATTCTCGCGGCGTGGGAGGACGGGAGAAACGGAGCCCCCGACATTTACGCGATCTCGATTCTCTCGGACGGCACCCGGCGCGGGACGGAGACCCAGCTGAACGACGACGCCGCGCCCGGCGACCAGCGGCGGCCGGAAGTAGGGCGCGGTCCGGGACGTTACGTGGCGACGTGGACCGACCGGCGGAGCGGAACCAACGACCTCTTTGGCCAGTGGATCACCTCGGCCGGAGGCCGCGACGGGCCGAATCACCGGATCTGGAAGGACGACGGGATCTCGCGACCGGTGTCGGCCGCTTCGGCGGTCGAGCCCGGAGGATCCGCCCTCGTGGCGGTCCACCTGACGCGCGACTCCGACGCGGGGGAGATTCGGGGATTCTCCTACACGACAATCGGGGCGTCTCCGACCTCGAGCTTCTGGATCTCGGATAGTCTTCCCAGCGCGCAGGCGATTCCGGCGGTCACCGCGACCGCGTCCGGTTTCACGGCGGCGTGGCTCGATTCCCGCGACGGAATCCCTCGAATCTATGGGCAGCGGCTCTCGATAAGCGGCGCCCGCGTCGGGGGGAACCACGCGGTGCTCGCTGTCGAGCCGGCGGACCCTGTACTCGCCCTCGACCTGGACGCCGATCCGGCCGGCGGCTACTGGCTCTGCTACGCGGAGGGCATGACCGTCGACCAGCGCCTCTGGATCGTCCACCTGGATGCGAATCTTCTCGCCGATCGCGGTCCGATCCAGGTGGCGCCCTCGATGCCCGGCACGCGCGCCCACCCATCGATCGGCGTGGGGCCGGACGGCCGCGTCGAGGTTGCGTGGCTGGGCGCCGGCGTCGGCGGGCGTGGACAGTGCTACCACCAGGCCTTCGATCCGTCCGGCATCCCATTGAGCCCCGAATTCACGCTGGGCCCCGGGGACGGAGTGGAGACGCAGGCGGCGCCCCGCCTTTCGGTCGCGGGCGAGACGTCGATCGCGACATGGGAAGCCGACCGGGACGGGAATTGGGGCATCTGGCTCCAGACATTCACGCTGGGCGCGGTTCCCAAGTCGGGGGTCATGCGCATCGACCAGGACGTGCTGGGCGCCGACCAGCTCGACCCGAGCCCGGGCCTCGATCCTTCCGGCCGCGTGATCATCCTTTGGTCCGACGGTCGATCGGCCTCGAGCGGCACCGACATCTTGGGACGTGTGTTCTCATTCGGCACGACCGATGTCATCGAGCCTCCCTTGCCGCCGCCGGCGCCGCGCCCGGCACCGCCCCGCGCGCTCCGGGTCGGTCCGGCCCGGCCCAATCCGTTTTCCGGTACGATCGGGATTTCGGTGGAAGTGCCGGCAGCGCGATCGGCGCGCGTCACGGTCCGGGTGGTCAACGTCCGTGGAGAGGTCGTGGCCACGATCTACGATGGCCCGACCGCCGCGGAACGGGTCCTGGTACGATGGGATGGTACGGACAGGCACTCGCACAAGGTGGGGAGCGGCGTCTACTGGATCGTCGCGGATGCAGGAGGGGAGCGCCGTGCGCTTCGCGTCGTCCAGCTTCGGTAGATCCTTCCGGTGCGCCGCGCTGATTCTCGCGTGCGGAACGGCGCGCGCGGGGGCCGCGCCGGCGTGGAGCGGGGAGTCGCTGCGCTCCGTCGCGCGCGCTCCCGAGGTCCGCGTGGTCACGTCGAGCCGGGCCGGATCGCCGGGCGCGACCGTGGACGCCCTCGAGCACGCCGGCTATCACGTCGACGTCGCGGTTCTTCCCGACATTTTCTTCGTTCGCCCGGGCACGCACGCGGCCGGGCTCCCGCCGGGTTTCGCGGACGCCACCCCTCCGGCGGCGGCGCGGGCACCCGCGGAGACTCCGTTCGATCCGTTCGAGGGACGCGCGGACGCGTTGCCGCCCGCGATCCGTCCTTCGAGGGCTCTCGGCGCGCGCGGCGCCGGCCGCGCGGCCGGCATCAGGCTGCCGGGCGGGCTGCCGTACGGCGCGCGATGGACCGACACGAGCGAGTTCATGGTCGGCCGGGTGGCGGTGCCGATCCTGTTCCCGGACAGCGACGGAAGCATCGACGTGAACCGCTACGACTGGACGCCCGCGCTCCGCGACTCGGTGGTCCGATCCGCCGTGAGGGGTTTTCTCAAGTGGACCGCGATCGCGAGCGCCCACGGCGTGCCGTTGACATTCCTGGTCGAGGTCGAGCCGATCTCGCCGACCCGCTACGAACCGATCGATCGGACGATCGCCGATGAGCACCTCTGGTTGGAGGAAGCGCTCGAGCCCCTGGTTGGGTACCAAGGAGACGCGGTGACCATGGCCTATGAGCTGGCCAACGCGGCGCGCGCGCGTCTCGGCGCGCACTGGGCGGCGGTCCTCGTGGCGGTTCAGAACGACACCGATCCCGACGGATCGTTTCCCGACGGCCTCCGGGAGCACGCGGTCCTGGGCGGGCCCTACTTCGTGATCACGGTCAAGCCGTCGAACGCGGCGAGCGCGAGCGTCGACTACTATATCGAGCACGAGATGACGCACATGTTCTGGGCGCTCGATGAGTATCCGGCCGGCAACGCGTGGTGGTCCTGCACGCTCCGCACAGGCTATTTCGCGCAGCCGAATACGAACTCGGACGTGCCGATTCCGGCGTACTGCTACGGCGCCAACCAGTCTCTCAGGCGGCATTGCTTCATGAAGGACAACTACCCGGACAGCCTCTGCGCCGCGACCGCCCGGCAGATCGGCTGGGTCGATCTCGATCAGACGGGGGTGCTCGACCTCCTGGAAACGCGCCCGACGGTCCGGCCGGATTCCGTTCAGTTCGCGGGCGGCCTGGGCGCCCCGTTCACGATTCGGGGCGCGGCGGCCGATGAGGCCCTCCCGAATACGAATCCCTACGAGTTCGAAGCAGGCGATTCGATCACGATCGCGACCGTCGATTCCATTCTCTACCGGGTGGACGGCGGCCCGTGGACCTCGGTGAACCCGGACGACGGGATCTTCGACCAGGGATCGGAGCGCTTCACGTTCCTCCTTCCGTCCCCGGGACTCGGAAATCATCTGCTCGAGTTCCAGGCGCGGAACTCGAGCGGGCGGAACATGCTGATCCCCGCGAGCGCGCTGGTCACCGTCGCGGGGGGCGCCGCGCCGATCGGCGGCTCCGGCACGGACGACGCGGCCATCCATCCTCGGCTTCACGCCGGCCCCGTCCCGAGCTCGGGCGGCGTGCGCTTCTCCCTCGCCGGGCGCCGCGGTTCATCGGCGCGGGCCCGGCTTTACGACGTGGCGGGTCGCGTGATCCGCTCCTGGTCGCTCGCGCTGCCCGCGTCGGGCGTCGTCGACTGGGAGTGGGACGGTCGTCTCTCGGGCGGCGAGCCGGGCGCGGGCGGCCTCTATTTCCTGGTCGTTGAAACCGGGCCGCATCGCCTGAATCGCCGCGTCGTCCTCCTCCGATAATCGAAAGGAACCTCGCCCCGTGAGCTCCCTCGATCGGCTGGCCGTGGCGCCTGCCCCCGGCGCGACCGGTGCCGAGCATCGGCCCCGGCGGTACGGCGAGGACCGCCTCCACCTTCTCGTCCGCGACCCGCGGTGCGTCTTTGTGACCTGGGAGATCTCTCCGGCGCTCGCGGCGCTCGCCTCGGAGCGGGCGCGCGAGGAGAGGGCGCCCATCCGGTATCAGATCCGCGTCGAGCGGATCGAGGGCAAGGAAGCGGCAACCAAGGCCAGGGCATCGGCGGCCGGGGAACCAGTGGCCGGGGAAGCAGTGGCCACGGTCGACCTCCCGAACGCGCTCGGGGACGACGGCTGGTACGTCGATCTTCCGACCTCGGGGGGAAACGTCCGCGCCGTGCTGGGGGTTGCTCTCCCGAGCGGCTTTCATACGCTCCTCTTCTCGCGGTGGGCGGCGGTGCCGCCCGAGGGCCCGAGCCTCGAGGAAGGGCGCTTGGACGCGAACGTCTCGGCGGCGGAGACGGCGCCAATCTCGAATCCCGACCGTTCCGGATATCTTTCAATCCTGCTCCACGCGCACTTGCCGTTCATCCGGCATCCCGAATACGAGGACTCGCTCGAAGAGCGCTGGCTGGACGAAGCGCTCATCGAAAGCTATCTCCCGCTCCTCCGCATGCTCGAAGGCCGCGCCGAGAGGCGCGCGCCGGGGCGGATCACCATCTCGCTCTCCCCGACCCTTCTCGCGATGCTCGAAGATCCGCTCCTTCGCCGGCGATTCGCGAAGCGGCTGGAGCAGCTCACCACGCTCGCCGATCGGGACGTAGCCCGCTATCGGGGCGATTCCCGATTCGGTCCGCTGGCCGAGCACTACGCCGAACGCTTCCGCGCCGCCCGCGTTCAGTACGAGGAGCGCTATCGCCGCGATGTCGCGGCCGCATTCCGGGAGGTGGAGGCGAGCGGCGTCGCGCGCCTCATCACGTGCGGGGCGACGCACGGCTTCCTTCCGCTCATGGATCTGCGCGAGCCGTCCTGGCGCGCGCAGCTCGGCGCCGCGGTCCGTGAGTTCGAGCGCCAGATCGGGCACCGCCCCGAGGGGATGTGGCTTCCCGAGTGCGGTTACGCACCGGGCGTGGAAGCGGTCCTGGCGGAACTCGGCGTCCGCTATTTCGCCGTCGACTCCCACGCGATCGAGCACGCGCGCCCGCGGCCGGGGGCGGGGACCTACGCGCCGCTCCATGTCGGGGCCGGCGTCTTCGCCATCGGGCGCGATGCCGAGTCATCGCGGCAGGTCTGGTCTTCGACGGAGGGTTATCCGGGCGACCCTGACTACCGCGAGTACTACCGCGACCAGGGATTCGATCTGCCGCTGGAGGAGGTCCGAGAGTTTCTTCCGTCGGGGGGGACCCGGACCCACCTCGGGCTCAAGTACCACCGGATCACCGACCGGCGATTTCCTCACCGCGAGCCGTACGATCCCGAGACGGCGCTCGAGCGCGTTCGAGCGCACGCGGCGCACTTCGTCCGCGGCCGCGAAGAGCAGGCGCGGGGCGCGGCCCGGGGCATCGGGCAGGCCGCCTTCATGCTGGCCCCCTACGACGCGGAGCTGTTCGGGCACTGGTGGTACGAAGGGCCGGAGTGGCTGGACCTGGTGCTCGACGGGATCGGGGCCTCCGACGTGCTGGACGCCACGGATCCCCTCGATGCGATTCGGCGGCTGCCCCGGGTCCACGCGGGGAGCCCTCACCTGTCAAGCTGGGGAGAGGGAGGCTACTGCGCGGTCTGGCTCGACCCAGTCAACGACTGGATCTATAAGCCGCTTCTTCGCGCGGCCGAGACGATGCGGGTCCTGGCCAAGGAGGGCGACCGTGGGGAACCGGCCAGAGCGCGCGCGCTCAAGCAGGCGGGACGCGAGCTCCTCCTCGCTCAGGCCAGCGATTGGGCCTTCATCATGAAGACGGGGACGCTCGTCCCGTACGCCCGCCGGCGCACGGAGGAGCACCTCGACCGGTTCGAGAGGCTGGCGACGGCGCTCCGCGGGGGAACGATCGACGAGGCGGAAGTCGCTGGAATGGAAGAGCGGTACGGCCTTTTTCCGGATCTAGACCCCGGGCTTTTCGCTTGACAGTGGTGCGCGCCTCTTCATACTCTACGGCAGTTCCCCCCCAGGTCCGAATGATCCGAGGAGTCCAGATGTTTCGCGCGCGCCTCATCCGAGCAGGGATTCTTTTTGCCGTCGCCGCCGCGGGAACGACCTCGTGCGGCAAGACCCAATTCACGCAGCCCAATCTCAAGACCGGCGTCGTCTCGGTGCAGGGGTTCGAGCAATATTTGAACTCGGCGCAGAAGGAGTCGCGAGAGCTCCTCATCGACGGCCGCGTGACCAACATCGAGTGGGACCTGACCGGGAATCCGTCCGTCGTCCTCCTCGAGGGCGGGGCCGGCGGAAACTACTACGTGCTCGTTCGAAGCCTCTGGACGCTCGACAAGTTCGGCGAGACCGACGGGTTCTACCTGCTCCTCGAGTGGCCGGACCGGATCGAGAACCGTCTGGAACAGCCGCTCGTCACGAGCGCGGACGTGCTCTCCGACACGGGCGACACCCTCATCGATTGCTCGAGCGACGCGCTCATCCGGGAAAGCTCCTGGTCGCGGTCCCCGCTGAAGGAAGATCAACTGTCGATCGAGCTCTTTTCCGACTCCCTCGGCTCCTATCCCGCGGACGTTTGGCGGTGGGGAGCGGAGACGACCGATCCCTGCACCCCCGTCAACGGATCGGAATTCACCGGGGCGATCACGGACGGCGACACGCTGGGTTCCACGACCCACCCCGCCGCCGGCTACCTGGAGGACCTCTACGACGTGGGAGGCGGGCCCGTCCGCGACCAGGGGAGCTGGACCTACATCTTCGACAACCACAACCCCGGATCGAACGTTCCTCTCTTCATCACCTCGAAGGGGTCACGCGACAGCAGGCTGAATCGCGCCAAGCCGACGGCCTACGTCCTGTGGCATTCGGTCGAGAAGCCCTTCCAGGCGTGCGAAAACGGTCATCCGCCGGACAATCCGATTCGCGAGGACGACGCGAGCGTAAGGGACAAGAGCTGGAATCCCGGGGATTATGTTCCGGCCTTCAGCACCAGCATGCCCACGGAAAGCCAACGCGACGTGATCGGCAAGGGCCAGTGGCTCGCGGGGAAATGGGCTCTCGAAGTGAGGCGTGATCTCACGACGCTATATCAGCCGCCCGACGTAAACGGTGTGCGTCAGGCTCCAATACCGCGTCTCGACGACGTGCAGCTCGTGCCTGGCCGCAGGTACATGATGCGGATCTCGATCTACGACGGCACCACCAAAGCGACCAGCCGGTCGCAGTTATTCCCCATCTACCTGAGGCCGTGAGCCCGACCTCCGAATGACATCTACGGCCAGTCCCGCCAAGGGCCGCGCGATCGCGACGGACGCCCTGCCGTATTGCCGGCCGGCGTTCCTGCTGCTGCTCTCCCTCGCGTTGCTCCACCCTTCGCCCGCCCGCGCGCAGGTCGCCGATGCCTGGCTTCGCTACACGCCGGTGGAAGCTTACGCGGGCAATCGATCCACGCGCCTCGACGGGATGGGATCGATGGAGGTCGCGGTCGAAGACGACCGGAACCTGATCGATCCCTATCATTACGGCCGAAACCCGGCCGCGCTCCTGATGTCCCGCGACACCTCCGCCGTCGTGATCCCGACCAGCTATCAGAATTTCGACGATCGCTACTACGGCATGGGCCACAGCGCCGTGGGGCGCTCCGCGGGATTCCACGGCGAGTTCCGGCCGAATTCCAAGTGGGGGATGGCCGCAGATTTCGATTACGGATCGCTCAACGCGAGCCGCCATGACCTCTGTCCCTCCCCGGACGACTGCCGCTTCATCCGCGATTTCGATCTGCCCGTGGCCCCTCAGATGGCCCCCGTCACGGGCGATCGGACGTTTGCCGCGGGCGTGCAGACCCCGCTGGCCACCGTGACCTATGCCCGGAACTTCTTTTCGAACGTGACGCTCGGGGCTCGCTTCGGCTTCCGGCACGAAAAGGAGAACCGGCGCATCCGCGAGCCGTACGATCTCGACGTGGCCAGCGATGCCACCGAGTTTACTGGCGGCGCCATCTATCCGTTGCCGATCTGGGGCGGATCGGCCACGCTCTCAGGCTTTGCCGGGTACTTGCGTCACCGGGTCGTGGGCCGGAGTCAGTCGGCGCTCAACGACGACGAATACGCTTGGGATCGTCCGCAGGTCAGCTACGGCGGCGCGATCCACGTGAGCCGGGGCAGATGGCTCCAGGGGATCGTCGACGGCCGCCACCGCTCCTTCGACGGGGAAGAGGTCGCGCGCGTCAATTGGGCCCCCCAGTTCTTCATGAATCCGAACCCCTCGGAGAACGACCAGGCGAACGTGTTCAAGAAGGACTGGTCCGCCTTCCTGAGCGGGTTGCGGCACAACGAGGGAAGCACGCGATGGCTGATTGGGCTCCCGGCGCACATTCATCTGGGTCTCAGCTATGCCTATTACCGCGAATACGAGTGGATCCACCCCAACGAGGTCGTCCTTCCGACCGTCGAGACGCTCGACGTGAGGCGCGCCGGCTACCGTTTCGCGAGCGGCTTCTCGGTGGGCGGTCCCGACCAAGGCTTGGTCGCGGTGGAAGCGCGAATCGCTCGGGAGTTCCGCCAGGACTTCACGAACCAGCTCCCGGATATCTCCCCCCTCACTTATACCTATCACTTCGGCGCCGAGTATCCGGTGCGGCCGCGCTTCCCGCTGCGTGGGGGAGTCGAGCTGATCCGCCACGACCCCAACTCGACCGACGCCAACGCGCCCGTGAAGGGGATCGGCGTGACCGCGGGCGCCGGGTATTTCGGGGGCGGCGCGCGGATCGATCTCGCGTACTCGCACTACCACTTCCATTCCTCGCCGGGCGATCCGTCCGAAGAGATCGGCTTCGGCGACCGCATGACGCTTACCATCCAGCGCCTCTTCTAACCGCGGGGCGCCGCCTTCCGCGATGAAGGATCTCGCCCACCTCGCTCTCGACACGGCCGTCGCGCGCGGCGCCGAGTTCGCGGACGTCCGGTTCCTCGAATCGGAGCGTGAAGACCTCCAAGTCAAGGACGGACAGGTTGGCGGCGTCGATCGCTCGGAGACGCGCGGGATCGGAGTTCGCGTTCTCCACCGGGGCGCCTGGGGCTACGCGGGCAGCGACGTGCTCACCCGGCAAGGCGTGGAGGCGTGCGCGGCCCACGCCGTCGCGCTGGCGCGGGCGAGCGCAACCGTCCGACGCGAGCCGGTCATCCTCGCCCCCGAGCCGCCGCGTCGCGCCACGTGGAGCTCCGACTGCGCCATCGATCCCTTCTCCGTGCCGCTCGAGAGGAAGCTCGACCTCCTGTTCCGCGTGGATGAGGCGCTGCGCCGCGTGAAGGGCGTCTCGATCGCCGAGGGGTTTCTCACCTTCGTCCGGAAGCGCCAGCTCTTCCTGAGCTCGGAGGGCTCCGAGATCGATCAGACCACCACCCGATCCGGCGGCGGCTACAGCGCCACGGCGATCTCGGGTGGCGAGGTCCAGAAGCGGAGCTTTCCCCAGAATGACGGGCAGCACCAGACGCTCGGCTTCGAGTTCATCGAATCGGTTCCCTGGGTGGAGAACGCGACCCGCGTCGGGGAAGAAGCGGTCGCGCTCTTGACGGCGGATCCCTGCCCCGGCGGGGAAGCCGACATCATTCTCGAGGGCTCCCAGCTCGCGCTCCAGATCCACGAGTCGGTGGGCCATCCCTCGGAGCTCGACCGCGTCCTGGGCATGGAGGCGAACTACGCGGGGACCAGCTTCCTCACGCTCGACCGTCTCGGGACGCTCCAGTTCGGATCGGGGATCGTGAACCTCGTGGCCGACGCCACGCTCCCCCACGGTCTGTCGACCTTCGGGTTCGACGACGAGGGCGTTGAGGCCCAGCGCTGGCACATCGTGAAGGACGGCCTCTTTTCTGGATACCTGACCTCGCGCGAATTGGCGGGTCGCGTCGGAGAAGGGCGGAGCCGCGGCTGCGTGCGATCCGACGGTTGGCACCACATTCCGATGATCCGCATGGTGAATCTGGGCCTGATACCCGGGAAGGGATCGCTTGAGGATCTCCTGGCCGACACCGACCGCGGCATCTACATGGAGACGAATCGGAGCTGGAGCATCGATCAGCTTCGGTACAACTTCCAGTTCAAGACCGAGATCGCCTGGGAAATCCGGAAGGGCCGCCGCGTGCGGATGCTGCGCAATCCCACGTACCAGGGCATCACGACGAAATTCTGGAATTCGTGCGACTTCATCTGCGGGCCCGAGGCATGGGCGCCCTGGGGCGTGACAAACTGCGGGAAGGGACAGCCCGGCCAGGTCGCGGAGATGACGCATGGCGCGGCCCCGGCGCGATTCCGCGGAGTCCGCGTCGGCGTGGGCTACGATGACTAGGGACGAGGCGCGGTCGGTTCTCGAGCAGGCGCTGAGCGTCGTCGGCGAAGGGGAGGCCGAGGTCGCCCTCGGCGGCGGCACGAGCCACCTGACGCGCTTCGCCAACAACGAGGTGACCCAGAACGTATCGGAGCGCCGGTTCGTGCTCTCGATGCGGGTCGTGCTGGGGAAGCGTACCGGCCGCGCGAGCGGGAACGATCTGAGTCGAGCAGGCGCGGAGCGTTTGGCCCGGGCCGCGACGGCGGCGGCGCGACTCCAGCCCGAGATCCCCGACCTCCTTCCTCTCCCGGGTCCCCAGACCTACCGCACCGTCGACGCGGACGACGAGGCGACGGGCCGTCTCGGGCCGGAGGAGCGCGCGCGCGAGGTCGGCCGCGCCGTGGAGCGCTGCGTCAAGGCCGGCGTCACCGCAGCCGGGATCTACGAGACGGGGCGGGGAACGATCGGCGAGTACGGCGAGCTGGACACGCTCGCGATCGCGAACAGCCGCGGGCTCTTCGCTTACCACCTCGGGACCGACGCCGCGTTTCGAATCTCGGCCCTCGACGGCGCCGCCTCCGGATGGGCCGCGAGGGAAAGCTACCGGGCCGGCGACATCGATGGAGAGGCGCTCGCGGCGCGCGCCGCCGACAAGACGATCCGCTCGCGCGATCCGGTCTCCTGGGATCCAGGGCGCTACACCGTCGTGCTCGAGCCCGATGCCGTCGCGGATCTTCTCACCGACATGTCGTGGATCTCGGTGGGT
Source organism: Candidatus Eisenbacteria bacterium (assembly GCA_005893305.1). Classification (NCBI taxonomy): domain Bacteria; phylum Candidatus Eiseniibacteriota; species Candidatus Eiseniibacteriota bacterium. Next base: position 48,526 of record VBOZ01000002.1, read on the forward strand.
GCGCTCGCGGTGCAGGAAGGTCGGAGCTTTCTCTCCGGACGGATCGGGCAGCGCGTCGTCGGGGAAAACATCACCCTGAGGGACGATCCGTACCATCCGCTCCACCGCGGCTCCCCGTTCGACGCCGAGGGGATGCCGACGCAGCCGACGACGATCATCGAACGGGGCGTGGCGAAGACGCCGGTGTACGACCGGCAGACCGCCGCCAAGGATGGGCGCGAGTCGACCGGCCACGGGCTCCCGGTTCCGAATACGATCGGCCCCCTGGCCCATCATCTCGTGCTGGAGGGTGGGAGCGGCCCGGCCGAGGACCTGATCCGGGGAATCGACCGGGGCCTCTGGGTCACGCGCGTCTGGTACACGAACGTGGTCGACCCCAAAACCGTGACCTTGACCGGAATGACCCGCGACGGCCTCTTCGCGATCGAGAAAGGGAAGATCACGCGGGCGGTCCGTAACTTCCGATTCAACCAGAGCGTCGTCCAGATGCTGAACGAGGTCGAGGCCATGTCGGCCCCCGAGCGGGCGGGGGGCGTGGTCTGTCCGGGGCTCCGCGTCCGGAATTTTCATATGTCGAGCGTCACCGAGTTTTGAAAAAAGGGCTTGCGGGAACGCGAAACCTGGATATACTTCATTCGTAAGGGCTCTATGTGCCTAAGCCCCCATCGGTTTCAAGAGTCCCCCCCGAAACCGGCTCTAGCTCCCCCCATCCGCCGACGATGTTTTTCTCGGGTCAACTATCGACATTTCCTCGCCGCGGTGTCGCGGTACAGCGGGTCCAAGCAAGCCTGTTGCAACAAATTGGCTTGACTTGACCGGCCAAAGGCGGCATAAAGTAATGACCCCAACGTGATGGCACAGCCGACGAAAGGAGCGCTCCACGCCATGCCGAGCTACGCGTCGCGACGCGGCGGCTCCCTCAACAAAACTCCGCCGTCACTCGCCTTCGTTTTTCTCGCGGTTCTTTCCGTGCTGTTCGCAGACGCCGCGTTTGCCCAAACGGGTACGGTGACCGGAAAGGTCACCGACGCCTCGGGTATTCCCCAGCAGTTCGCGAACGTCACGATTCTGGGCGCCCAGAGCGGCGGCCCGACCAACGCGCAGGGCATCTTCACCATCATCAAGGTCCCCGTGGGCGTCTACACGGTGCGCGTCAGCATGCTCGGCTTCGCCAAGCAGGAGCGCCCCGGCGTCCGCGTCGACGCGAACAAGACGACGAACCTCGAGTTCAAGCTGACCGAGGAAGTAGTCAAGATGAGGGTCGTCGATGTCGCGGGCGACCTCAAGATCGCCATTCGCAAGAAGGACAGCTCCACCAAGCAGATCGTCACCGCCCAGGATCTCCACTCTCTCCCGGTCGACAGCTACAAGGACGCGATCGGGCTCAAGGCCGGCGTCATCAGCCAGGGAGGCGAGCTCCACTTCCGCGGCGGGCGCGCCGATGAGGTCCTCACGGTCGTCAATGGGATCGCCAGCCGAAACCCGCTCCGCGCCGAGGGCGTGGACCTGGGCCTCCTGGCCGTCTCCTCGAGCGAGCAGGTGCTGGGAGGACTGGACGCCCAGTACGGGAACGCGCTCTCGGGGGTGATCAACCTGACGACGCGCGAAGGCGGCGACAAGTTCGCGGGCGAAGCGCGGTACTTCACCGATCGCTACGGGGAGCACGACAAGGAATTCAATAATTTCGAGCGGCTGAGCGTCGGATTGGGCGGGCCGTTCCTCTTCGACAAGACGAAGTACTACATTTCATACGAGGGGACGTACACCGACACCTACCTCCGCAACACCACGGTGCACAACGAGCACCGCTTCCTGGATTTCATCCGGGTCGGGCTCCGGCAGGCGAACGCGTCCAACATTTCGAGCAAGCTCACGTACAACGTCACGCCGAACGAGAAGTTGAACGTCGAGTTCATTCAGAACAATTCCATCGACAGCCGGTACCACAATCGGTGGAACCGGAAGGGATTCGTGCAGGTGATCCAGGACAGCACGGCCCCGACCGACGGGAACGTCACGACCCGCTACGGCCATTGGTCGTACTACCCGGTCGATTCCAGCTACATTCCGATGAACACGGCGGATCATCTTCCGGTCGTCGACGCGAGCTATCAGCAGGTAGCCCTCACCTGGCGGCACGTCCTTGGATCCCAGAACGGCGAGATCTACAACATCCGCACCTCGCGCCAGCAGTGGGTGTCCCTCGAGGACGTCCTGGGCCGGCAGCTCTGGGAGTACATGCAGAGCCCCAATCAGTACTACGACCCGCTGAACCGGATCGACGGCGCGTACTACGTGACGAACGGCGATTATCCGTTCTACGAGCGCCGTCACACCGTCACCTACACGCTGAACGGCGACTACTCGAGAAAGCTCGGCAAACCCATCGAGCAGGGTGGCCATCCGCACAACATCATGGTGGGCGGCGACATCAACTACAACGACCTCTCGTTCCTCCTCGCCCAGTTCCCGAACGTGCTTGACGCGAACGGCGACTACGGAGCGACCCGGGACGAGTTCCAGAACTACAACCCGGAGGGCTCCTTCTTCGCGCAGGATCGCTGGGAGTACGAGGGGATGGTGTTGAACGCCGGGTTCCGCTACGACAGCTTCTCGGTCGGAAACCAGATCTCGTCGGCCGAGGTCGCCCACAAGGTGAAGACGCAGTGGAGTCCGCGCATCGGGATCGCCTATCCGATCTCGGATCGGGACGTCATGAGCTTCCATTACGGCCGGCTCTTCCAGGTGCCGGATCGCCTCTATCTCTATCAGGGGCGGAACATCTCCGCGGAAGCGCGTGGGAATCCGAACCTCGAGCCCCAGACCACGATCTCCTACCAGCTGGGCGTGCAGCATCTGTTCAGCAAGGAGATCTACGGCCAGTTCGGCGTCTACTTCAAGGACATCTACGGCCTCCTGACCACGGTGGACCAGGAGGTGCCGGGGTTCGCGATCACGGTGCCGACACGCGTGAACGGCGATTACGCCTCCTCGCGCGGCATCGAAGCCACCGTGATCAAGAGGCACAGCCACGGTTTCTCGGGCGAGCTCAACTACACCTACAGCAACTCGACCGGGACGGCGTCGGATCCGAATCGCGCCCTCGCGAGCTCGGGCAACATCCGCGACCAGTACAAGCCCACCTCGGAGCAGCCGCTCGAGTGGGACCAGCGCCACACCATCGCGGCGACGCTCCGCCTGGGGAACGAGAAGGATTGGGCGGCCAGCTTCGTCTACCAGTTCGGCACCGGCCTACCGTACACGCGGCAGGAACGGGAGCAGCGCCGGATCGATCCGGCGACCGTGAATGCGAGCAGGCTCCCCACAACCTCCACTCTAGCGGTCCAAGCGGAGCGGTTCTTCCGTGTCTGGGGTCAGAGCGTGACCTTTTACCTCCAAGGCACCAATCTGCTCGACGCGGAGAACATCACCGAGTTGCAGCCGAGCCTCTGGCCGAACAACCAGATCAACGGCACCTCGTATGTGACCTACTACTCAGAGACGGGCCGAGCCGGTGGAGCATTCCTGACCCAGGATCTGAACGGGGACGGTCGTGAAGACTGGTTCCCGGTCAACGATCCGCGCGTCTTCCAGCAAGGGCGCGTCATCCGGGTCGGAGTGGGAGTCCAATTCTAACCATGACCCAATCGCGAGCGTTGTTTTACGGGCGACGCGCCGCCTCCTTCGCCGCGGCGTTGATTCTCTGGGCCGGGGTGACGGCGTTCTATCAGCCGCCCGATGATCCCGAGGGTGGTGCGAAGCAGTACCAGAACAAGACGTTCCGGCTGGACGGAAAGTTCGTTCACAACGTCGGCCGGCTCCATCTCCAAATCACCAACATCGGACAGACCGGGAACGCGGCGAACCCGTCGCGAACGACGGTCCCGTCCGCGGAGTATCCTCCCGGCTCCGGCTTCGACCATCTCTACGCGGCGGGCCTCTGGGTCGGCGCCATCGACGCCAGCGGGATTCCCCATGTGACGACGGCGGCCTACAACGTCGAGTTCTCCCCGGAGACCAACCCCAAGGACGCATGCGTGCCCCTTCCGATCGACCAGGTCGCGGACGTGCGTGAGGCGTACGAGGGCATCCCCGGGGGAAACCGGGTGATCTCGGCCAGCTTGAGCCCGGACGACGACAACGACGGGCTCGTCGACGAGGACTTCTTGAACGGAATCGACGACGACGGTGACGGCCTCTGCGACGAGGACTACGCCGCCATCGGCCAGCAGATGTTCTCGTGCGAGTATCGGGACGACCTGCCCGCGATACGGCAGATCAACCCGGAGCACGTCGCCCTCGGGATCCGCGTTCGCCAGACCAGCTACGCTTGGTCGACTCCGGGCCAGAGCGATTTCGTGGGCATGGACTATCGGATCACAAACCAGAGCGGCCGCGCCATCCGGAACGTATACGTCGCGATCTTCGCGGATCCCGACATCGGTAATCGCGCGGTTACCGGCTATTTCCAGGACGACGAAGCGGCGCTCTTCGACTCCGTGGTGACGTATCTCGGCCCCGCCGGCGAAACGGTGAAGCGCAGGATCCAAATGGCGTACGCCTGGGACAACCCGGACAATCCGGCCCGGCCGCAGGACAACAAGGGCGGCGACGTGCCGGGGGACGGATATTTCGGCTGCATGTTCCTCAACCACACGACCGACCCGTCGGGCGCCACGGCGCCTCCCCATGTCGGCATCACGTCGTTCAAGTTCTTCTCCGGCTCGGCCTCGTTCGGAGCCGGAGGCGACCCGGAGAACGACGCCCAGCGGTACCAGCTGATGTCGGATCCCCGCTTTAACCCCAACAATCCGAACAACACCATCAACCCGAAGTCGGACCGCCCGCTCGACTACCGATTCATCATGGCGACGGGACCCTTCCGGCAGATTCTGCCGGATTCGACGCTCACCGTGTCGGTGGCGTGGGTGGCGGGGCTCGGACACGGCGGCCCGAACGACGTGAACCAGACTCTGGTCGGCAACGCTATCTCAGCCCAGCAGGTCTTCGACGGCCTCTACACGGACCTCGACAACGACTTGACGACGGGTACCTGCGGCAAGGAGACCTGCCTCAGAAACACGAGCGGTGGAAGAGCGTTTACGTACGAGCTTCCCGAGTCCTCGATCTGCCGCATCCGCTTCCACAGCGAGATCCCGAACGACCCGAAATACGACGGAATCTCGGCATGGGATAACAGCATCCCGTGCGATACCCAGCAGGGAGGGAAGTTCCTCTGCCTCGACAATCCGGGCCCGCCCCGGCTGACGCACTGCGCCTCGGCGGACACGCTGAACCTGCTCGTCAGCGGTACCCAGTGCACCTACGTGGACTTCGATTGCGACGTCAACACGGGTCAGGGCGGCCGAGAACAGATCGTGAACTGGGTCGCCGCGGCGCCGCTTCCATCCCCGTTTTTCCAGGGCAACAACGGGAACTCGGAGCCCAGGGATTTCCTCCCCATATACGAGAGCCATTCGGATTCGGCGCGGATATCGGCCTGGTATTTCCCGGGGGACACCAAGGTTACTTTGAAGTGGAGCAACTTCGCGGAGCAGATACGGGATGCCCAGCGGGGAAATCTCAAGGAGTTCGTCGGCTACCGGATCTACAAGGCCGCCGGCTGGAACCGCCCCCTCGGCACGAACGCTCCCGCCCAAAATCTCTGGACGCTCCTCGGCGAATGGCGGGCCAACCCCAAGGGGACACCGGCCCGACCGCTCGGAGAGCTGATCGATCCCAGCGCGCCCCTCGTGGAGCGGCACGACGTCAAGGTTCGGTGGGACCCGGTGGCCCGACGCGTCTACTCCGATACGACGAATTACACGGAACGGGACACGCTCTACGCGATCGGGCGCTATAGCTACGTCGACGACAGGGTGTTGAACGGGTTCCCCTACTTCTACTCGATCGTTCCGGTTTCGATCGTCCCCGGGGAGACCTCGGCAACCGACGTGATCCTGAGCGGGAACCCGAGCGCGACCAACGCGCAGGTGGTCTATCCGCGAGGCTCGTCGCAGGCGACGGAGAAAAACGTCTTCGTCGTCCCGAATCCCTACAAGGGACACGCGCAGTGGGATCTGATCCCGCGCGAGGAGGACCCGTCGGGCACCAAGGTGACGTTCATGAATCTGCCTCGGACCAAGGGAACCATTCACGTCTACACCCTGGCCGGGGACCTGGTGGTCGACATTCCGTTCGACGGCCGGGCCCCCTCCGATCTCCAGTTCGGCAAGGATCCGGTTACGGCCGGACAGGGCTCGAAAGCGTGGAATCTCATCTCGCGGAACGGCCAGAGAATCGTGAGCGGGATCTACCTCTATTCCGTCGACTCCGAGCTGGGGAGGAAGGTCGGCAGGTTCGTGATCATACGATGAGACCGGCCCGAGCGACCCACCGGTCTGTGGGCAAACTGAGGAGGATTTTCGTGAGAATCGCGATGGTGATCGCCGCCTGCCTGCTGCTCCCATTGACGGCCGAGGGCGCGCAG
>VBOZ01000002.1:55022-66676 GCA_005893305.1 Candidatus Eisenbacteria bacterium
CGCAGATATTCGAGAAGGTCGGAACGCTGGGAGGGCAGTCGCTGAAGATGGGCGTAGGCGCCCGCGCGAATGCGATGGGGGACAGCTACGTCGCGATCGCCGACGACGCCTCCGCGGTCTACTGGAATCCCGCCGGGATCGCCCGGCTCTCGGGCCAGTCGATCACCTTGAATCACACGGCGTGGCCCGCGGACATCCTGTTCGATCAGGCCGGCTACGTGTTCAATATCAAGTGGATCCCAGGGATGATCGGCGTCAACGTTCGCGCGCTCACGATGAGCCGCGACATCGTCCGTACGACCTATTTGCCCGAGGGGACCGGTGATACGTTCGACGCGGGCGAATGGACCTACGGGCTCACGTATGCGAGGGCGCTCACCGACAAGTTCTCTGCGGGCTTCAACGTGAACTACGTCCAGACCGGCCTCGACGACGTCAAAGGCAAGTCCGTGACCTTCGACTTCGGGACGCTCTACGAAATCGGGGTCATGGGAGCGAAAATCGGAATGGCGATCCAGAACGTCGGAAGCGACATGACCTTCATCGACGAGAAGGTCAAGATGCCGGTCTTCTTCCGTGTCGGCGGCTCGGCGCAGCTGTTCCAGCAGGGCGAGAGCCGGCTGATCACGTGCGCCGAGTTCACGCACCCGCCGGACAACTCGGAAAAGCTGAACATGGGGGCGGAGTACGGCTTCCACGACTACCTCTTCCTGCGTGGGGGCTACAAATTAAATTACGACACCGAGGGACTCACCGCCGGATTCGGGGTGAAGTTCCCGCTGACCGTCATCAAGTCCTCCGTGGCGAGACTCGACTACGCGTACCAGGATTTGAAATTCCTTTCGGACGCGCATCACGTTTCGCTCAACGTGAGCTTCTGACCCAGAGGTGGGCGCCGTGAGGCGCACTCGACCCGGCCGTCTAGCAGCCTCGCTGGCTCGCGCCGGGCTCATCGCGGCCGTCGGGGCGGTCACCCTGGGTGCCGCCCACCAGCAGCCCGCGGGAGACCCGGCCACCTCGGTCGGGGATCTCCGATTCCATGCCGCCGCCGTCCCGTTCCGCCACGGGACCCGCGAGGCGCGTGCCGAGTTCTCGATCCGGGTGCCCTACCAGGAGATTCGCTTTGCCCCCGACGGAGATCGCTACTCGGCGAAGCTCCGCCTGACCGTCCAGATGTGGAACTCCGCCGGAAAGCGCGCCGGCTTCCTCCAGCGGGAGGCGAATCTCCAGAGCACCGATCTCGCGGCGACGACCGACTCGCTCCTGGGGGAGGTCTACGAGCTCGGTCTGGCGGTCCCGCCGGGGAAGTACACCTACCGGGTCCTCGTCGAGGACATGAGCGTCGGCCGCCAGGGCTTCGTGTACCAGATGCAGAAGCAAAAGCTGCAGGGGGAAGTGAACGGGAGGATCGACCTCGGGGAGTGGCTCTTTCACGATCCCGCTCTGAGCGGTCTGGAGTTCGCCTGGGAAGTCGGCGCGGGGGAGGAGGGAAGCCCGTTCCGCAAGGGACCCTACGATGTAAAGCCTCAGCCCAGCGCGTACTTCGGTCACTTCCAGGACGCGGTTTCCGTTTACTACGAGCTCTACGACGCTCCTCCGCCGGCCGAGGGGAGGGCCTACACGCTCGCGGCCGGGATCCTGAACGCCGCGGGTGATACGGTCTTCACGAGCGTCGACTCCCTACGCGTCACCGAGGGCTCGGCGTGGCCGCACGCGATGGGGATCGACGTGTCCCAATTCCCGGCGGGCCACTACACGATGGGCCTCTCGCTCCAGGATGGAGGTGGCCACGAGCTGGCCCGGAGTCAGGGCACCTTCGAGCTGCTCTGGTCCCTCGATTCGTGGGGCGCGGACGCGGCCGACTTCTACGAAGTGACTGCGGCGACGCTTCTGCCCTCGGATTCGTCTGAGGTCTTCCGCCATCTTTCGATGGGAGAGAAGGAGCGGTGGATCGAGCGGATCTGGAGGATCGCGGATCCCACGCCGGATACCGGCGACAACGAGAGTCGCGAGGAGTTCCGCCGCCGCGTCGATTACGCGAACGCGCACTACTCGATCATCGAACGGGGCATGTTCAGCGACCGCGGCCGCGTCTACATCCGGTACGGCGAGCCGGACGACATCAAGATCGAGAGGGTGCCGGTCGCGGGGAAAACACTCGGCTATGCGCTCGGAGACCAGATCCCCAAATCCTCCAAGCAGGAGGTGACGGACACGCGATCCGGCGTCGCCGATTCCCGGGCCTACGAGATCTGGACGTACGACATGCGGGGCAAGGAGCTCCGCCCGCGCTTCGGAATGAACGAGATCTCCGGCGGGATCAAGTTCGTCTTCACGGACGATCAGGGGTACGGCGAGTACACGCTCAAGTACTCCTCCACGACCGGGATCCACTGACCTCCTTTCCGCGTCTAAAATTGAAGCGGACCGGGATCAAGCATCAGGCTTGACTTTCCGGTCCCGCCCGCTCTACTATTCGCGGCTCTATCTCTCTGCCATTTCACAAGTTAGTTGCTTGGAGGCCGGTCGCCGATGCGGGTTGGCGTGTTGACGGGTGGCGGGGATTGCCCGGGGCTCAACGCGGTCATACGCGCGGTGGTCCAGCGGGCGATCAAGAGCTACGGATGGTCGGTCGCCGGGATCCGGCACGGCTGGCGCGGGCTTCTCCTCGAGGAGATCGAGCCGCTCGACCTCTCCTCGGTCTCGGGAATCCTCCCGCGCGGCGGCACGATCCTCGGCACGTCCCGAACGAATCCTTACAAGGAGCAGGACGGCGAGAGCCGCATCCGGGCGACCCTCGCGCGCCGCGAGATCGACGCCGTGGTCGTGATCGGAGGCGAGGACACCCTCGGCACGGCGGTGAAGCTCCACGGCGCCGGCGTTCCCGTGGTCGGGGTCCCGAAGACCATCGACAACGACGTCAACGGGACGGATTACACGTTCGGCTTCGATACGGCGCTGACCATCGCGACCGAAGCGATCGACCGGCTGCACACGACCGCCGAGTCGCACGATCGCGTCATGGTGGCCGAGGTGATGGGGCGCCACGCGGGCTGGATCGCCCTCTGCTCGGGCATCGCCGGCGGCGCGGACATGATCCTGATTCCCGAATTCCCGATTCCGTTCCACGAGATCTGCGAAGCGATCTGGCGCCGCCACGAGCGGGGCAAGAACTTCAGCATCGTCGTCGTGGCCGAAGGGGCCCTCCTGGCGGACGAGGCCGGGAATCCGCTCCACGTCCAGACCGAGAAGCGCGACGCGTTCGGCCACGTGCGGCTGGGCGGGATCGGCGCGTCGCTCGCCGAGAAGATCGAGGAGACGACGGGGTACGAGACGCGGTACAGCGTCCTGGGGCACATCCAGCGCGGCGGATCGCCGACCGCGTTCGATCGCGTCCTCGGGTCCCGATTCGGCGTCGCGGCCGTCGACCTGGTCGAGCGCAAGGGCTTCGGCCGGATGGTCGCCGTGCGCGGGACGCAGATCGTCGACGTTCCGATCGCCGAGGCGGTTGGCTCTCTCAAGACCGTCGGGCGCGAGTACTACGAGATGGCCCGGGTATTCTTCAGCTAGGAGGGTTCCGTGCGGGTCGCAATCAACGGGTTCGGCCGCATCGGGCGATTGGTCGTCCGGGCGGCGCTCAAGCGCAATGTCTCCTGCGATTTCGTCGCGGTGAACGACATCACCGACGCGAAGACGCTCGCTCATCTCCTGACCTACGACTCGGTGCACGGACCCTGGCCGGAGCGGTTCGAGGCGGGTGATGGCGGGATCAAGATCGGAGGGAAGACGATTCGGGCTCTCTGCGAGGCGAACCCGGCGGCACTTCCGTGGAAGGATATGGGCGTCGACGTCGTTCTCGAGTGCACCGGCAAGTTCACCGAGCGCGAGAAGGCGGCGGTGCACCTCCAGGCCGGAGCCAAGCGCGTCCTCATCTCCGCCCCGGGCAAGGGGGCCGACGCGACCTTCGTCATCGGCGTGAACGACAAGACGTTCGACCCGTCGAAGCATACGGTCGTCTCGATCGCCTCGTGCACGACCAACTGCCTGGCTCCGGTCGCCGCGACTCTCGACGAGGCCTTCGGGATCGAGCGGGGGCTGATGACGACCGTGCACGCTTACACGAGCGACCAGCGGCTCCACGACGCGCCTCACAAGGATCTCCGCCGCGCGCGCGCCGCCGCGCTCTCCGTGATCCCGACGTCGACCGGGGCCGCCAAGGCGATCGGCCTCGTGCTCCCCTCGCTTCAGGGGAAGCTCGACGGGATCGCGTTCCGCGTTCCCGTGGCGAACGGCTCGCTGGTCGACCTGACCGTGAACGTGTCGCGCCCCGCCTCGATTGCGTCCGTGAACCAGGCGATGCGGGAGGCCGCCGAGGGCCGCCTCAAGGGGATCGTCCAGTACTCCGAGGACCCCATCGTTTCCCAGGATATCGTCGGGAATCCGCATTCCGCGATCTTCGACGCGCCGCTCACGATGGTCTCCGGGGATCGTTTCGTGAAGGTCATGGCGTGGTACGACAACGAGTGGGGCTTCTCGAACCGGATGGTCGACGCGCTGCTCCTGCTCGGGCGATCGAAGTAGGCGGCGCTTCGTGAGTTTCCGCCGGTTGAACGAGCTCGAAGTATCCGGCCGGCGGGTCTTCGTCCGCGTCGACTTCAACGTCCCGCTCGGCCCCAAGGGCGAGGTCTCCGACGACAGCCGGATCGTCGCCTCCCTGCCGACCATTCGCTACCTGATCGGGAAGGGGGCCCGGCTCGTCCTCGCGTCGCACCTGGGACGCCCCAAGGGGAAGGTCGATCCCAAGCAGAGCCTCCGCCCCGTCCGCGACCTGCTGGAAAAATTCCTGCGCGCGCCGGTCGCGTTCTCGGAGGCGATCGTCGGACCCTCCGCGGAGGCCGCGTCGCGGGCCCTCTCGGACGGCGGCGTTCTGCTCCTCGAGAATCTGCGATTCGATCCCCGGGAAGAGGCGAACGATCCCGAGCTCAGCCGGGCCCTGGCCGCGCTCGCCGACGCCTACGTGGATGACGCATTCGGCGCGGCGCATCGGGCGCACGCTTCGATTGCGGGCATGACGAGCTATCTCTCCGATTGCGCGGCGGGCTTTCTCCTCGAGCAGGAGCTCAAGGCGCTGGGAAAGCTCCTCGCCGGGCCGGAACATCCATACGTCGCGATCCTGGGAGGCGCGAAGATCTCCGGAAAGATCGACGTGCTCCGGAATCTCCTGCCCCGCGTCGACCGCGTCGTCATCGGCGGCGGCATGATGTTCACCTTCCTTCGCGCGCGGGGATTGGCCACAGGGCGCTCGCTCGTAGAAGCCGATCGGATCCCCCTCGCCAAGGAGATCCTGGACGATTCCAGCCAAGCGCGGAAGATTCTCCTCCCGTCCGATTGCGTGGCCGCCGAGGACATCTCAGGAGCCGATCCCGGGCGGGTCGTCCCCGTGACCGCGATTCCAGAGGACCGCGCCGGCGTCGACATCGGGCCTGAGTCGCTGGCCTCGATCGCCGACGCGCTCGCGGAGGCGCGGACCATTTTCTGGAACGGCCCGATGGGCGTCTTCGAGGTGCCGCGGTACGCCGAGGGCACGATGCGGGTGGCCGTCGAGGTGGCGAAGGCGACCAAGCGCGGCGCCTTCACCGTCGTCGGTGGAGGGGACTCGCTGGCCGCGGTGAAGCGCGCGGGCGTGGACGGGCAGATCAGCCACTGCTCGACGGGCGGGGGAGCCTCCCTCGAATTTCTCGAAGGGAAGACCCTTCCCGGCGTCGCGGCGCTCGAAGCCTCGGCCAAAGCGAGGGCGCGATGAGCCCGGTCCTCGCGGGGAACTGGAAGATGAACCTCACGGTGGCCGAGGCGCGGGCGCTCTACGCCGGGATCGCCGACGCGCGGAAGCTTCACCCCGAAGTGACGACGATCGTCTTTCCGCCCTTCACGGCGTTGGCGCCCCTCGCCCAGGAGCGCGCGGGGGGCGGGCCGGCGCTCGGGGCGCAGAACTGCCACGCGGAGCCGCGGGGCGCCTTCACCGGGGAGGTCTCGGCCGAGCAGGTGCGCGACGCCGGCGCGGAGTACGTCCTGGTGGGCCACTCGGAGCGGCGGCGGCTCTTCTGCGAGAACGATCCGATCGCCCGCGCCAAGCTGGGCGCGGCGTGGAGGGCCGGGCTGACGCCGGTCCTCTGCATCGGCGAGACCCTGGCGGAGCGCGAGCGCCGCGAGACGCAGGATATCCTCGCGAGACAGCTCGCGCGGGCGCTGGAGGGAGCGCCCGCCCGGGCGCCGCTCTTGGTCGCCTACGAGCCGGTCTGGGCGATCGGCACGGGGGTCGTCGCGACGCCCGAGCAGGTGGCGGAGGCCCACGGCTGGGTGCAGGCGGAGCTCCGGAAGCTGGGCCGGATCGGGTCGCAGGCCTCGACGCCGGTCCTCTACGGCGGGAGCGTCGACCCCAAGAACGCCGGGTCCTTGGCGGGGCTACCGGAGGTCGACGGTTTTCTGGTGGGCGGTGCCTCCCTGAACGCGCCCGGGTTTCTCGCGATCGCGGGCGCTCTGGGGGCGGCGGCAGCGCACCGTCCGGGGCCGGATTGACGCTTCGCGAGGCCACGTGGTATCTTCCACGACTGGCCCTTTCAGAGTGATTTCGTCGGAGGGAAGCAAATGTCGGGCTTCATGATCGCGATCATCTCGGCCATCCACGTGTTCGCGTGCGTCGCGCTCATCGTGTCGATCCTGCTCCAGTCGGGGAAGGGCGGCGGACTCGCGGGCGCGTTTGGCGCGGGCTCGAGCCAGACGCTCTTCGGAGGGAGGGGGGCGGCGACGTTCTTGACGCGCGCATCGACGGTGATGGCGGTCGTGTTCTTCCTCACCTCGCTCACGCTGGGCCTCACGTCCGCGCGCCAGTCCTCGCCGGTCGCGCGAAGCCTGATGCAGGAGGACGCGAGGCGCCGGGCGGCCGCGCAGCAGCAAGGGGCGGGCGATCAGGGCGCGCCTGGGACCACGGCGCCCGGATCGACGGCGCCAGGCGCTGCTCCCGGAACCGCACCCGAGGCTCCCGGAACCGTGATGCCGGCCCCCGGGTCAGGTGCGCCGACTCCGGGAACGATGCCCTCGCAGTCGCCTCCGACGCCCGCGCCGCAGGGCGGCGCGACGCCTCAGAAGTCCGGCACGAAGTAGCCCTTTTCCGACTTGCCCGGGTGGTGGAACTTGGTAGACACGTACGTTTGAGGGGCGTATGGGTAACCCCGTGCGAGTTCAAATCTCGCCCCGGGCACCACTCTTGACCCGCGTTGGCAAGCACTTGCTAGCGCGGGTCTCGCATTTGTCCGACGATTTGTCCGAGTCAGGCCCTCGGATGGCATCGCGGGAGGACCTGTTCGATCGCAAGCGCGCAGAGCTCGGGTGGCACTATCGGAGCAGCGTGAGCTTCTGCCGGCCTGTATAGCCGTCCGCCTTTACGATCATGTAGTAGATACCACTGGCGACCGCTCGGCCCCGATCGTCTAGCCCATTCCATCTTCGCGCGTGCACGCCGGCCGCCATTGGGCCGTTCTCGAGGGTGCGCACGAGAGCTCCACGAACATCGTAGATCCGCCACGATACTCTGGACTCGTGGCCCACCTGGAGGCGTAAGAGCGTGTTTGGGTTGAAGGGGTTCGGAGCCGTGGGCAAGAGTCGCCATGCAAGAGCATCGATTTCTTCCTCGACGCCGGTAACAGGCGCGACCGTGAAGGTTCCTGCCGACCAGTCACCGGCGATCGTGCCGCCGTCGGTAATCCTTGTGTAGACGTAGTAGGTATTCAGCGGGAGCGTCCCAAGGTTGATATTGTAGAATCCCTGCGCTCCGGGCGTGTTTTGCGAGCTCAGGAAACGAATCTCGTTTCCATCCAACGCCGGCGAGGTGTTGACATACACGTCGACCCACGTCGGGTTGCCCTCCGGGTCACTCGCCTGCCATGTCGTGGTGTAGGAGCGGTCTTGAGCTACGAGGGTGTCGCCCGCGGGTGGATTCAACACCGTGATGGTTGGCGTGCCGTTCTGGGAGGGATTGATGGCGAGCGAGTAGTCTGGGTTCATCGCTCCAAGGTAACCGCGGACGCGGACGTTGTACCAGCCTGCCGCGCGGCCTTGCAGCGAGATTCTCTCGTAGTTGCGCGTGCTGTTCGATGTCGCGACAACGGTTCCCGTGGCATTCAGCAGGTCCATATCCAGATCGCCGGATGGATTGGCGAAATCGATGCGCACTTCATCGCCGGTTTGCCCGAGCGCCGGCATGTAGAAGCGGAAAAGGTCATCGTTTCCGCTGGCATGGATCGTCAGATTGAGGATCGTCTTGGACGGGCCGCAGGGGCCCAGGACCGGACTATTCGGTGCACCCACCACTCGCGAATTCAGATCGGACATCTGGTCGTTGGGTTCGTACGGATCTGGGTTGATCGGGCTTGGATTCCCGATTGTGATTCGGATCCGGGCGATGTTGTTCGTTTCGTCGGCTTCCAGAAAGTGATCGAGCGGATCGGCTTCGGACTCCAGCCAGTAGTTGCCGTCGGGAAGGCCCGTGATGTCGATTTGCTGACCCTCGAGATCCTTGGTGTAGACGTCGGCCCAGCCTATGGACTCGCCCTGAACGCTCGAACCACAGGATGAGAACTCGGGCGTCGACACAAACCCAGGAAGGCTGCTGTCGTGAACGATCTGATCGAGGATACAAAAGCTCGTCTTCGACCCTTCGGCCACGATCCCTCCAACGCCACCGTCGGCCGTAACAGCCCGCAGGCGGTAGACGGCCCAATCCTGGACGTGGACGTGGTTGTGTTCTGGGTGATAAATGAAGGTGCCTGCATCGCGATCGTAGTAGGCGCCCGAGTCCAGCCAGATTCGCTGGCGGACATTCTGCGTTCCGTCGGGGTTGGCGGGAAGCACGCCGTAGAGGTAGAGCTTGCCCGCGCCGATGTTTGCCGTCGCGTTCGAAAGGCGAAGGTGGGTCCTTCCGGGCACGATATTGGTCACGATGTCGTGATCGTACAGCTCATTCGTTCGCGTTATGATGTCCGGGCGCAGCTCCTGCGCGCCAGCAGATCCGCATGCGGCGAGAATTCCAACCAGGGCTCCAGCGGTGCGAAACGAGAGCACCATGGGTCCTTCAATCCCTCCCTTGGGCTTGAACGGTGCTTCAAGTAGAGGGGCGCGACTCCTGTTTGCGACCCCAGGGCCAGCACCCCCCACAGACTACGGATGGAAATATTAGGGTAGGCCGCAAGGGCTCACCATCGAGTGGATTACGGATGACCCCCACGGAATATTACGGATGTGAAACCGAAGGTCGGCCTGTAAGCTGCGCGACAAGCTGACCGCCAAAGACAAGGGCGAAACCCACGAGACCGAGTACATGTACAACCGGTACGCATGAATGACGTTCCGGCGCTCGAGCGGCGGTAGGGGGGATAGCGGCCGTGTCCACGGTTCACGGGAGTTCAAATCTCGCCCCGGGCACCATGTGGGTCCCCTTCCGGGTGGGGAGGGGACCCGATTCATTTCAAATCGCTGGCTGGGGATTCGCGGCTTGTGGTTCGCGGCGTCAGCCGCCGGCTCTCGCGGCCGGGGGCTCCGGAATGATGCCGACGAGGCGGATCGTGAAGCGGTCCTCGGCTCTCACTTCGTTCTTCGCGCCGCAGTGCTGGCAGCGGACGTAGGACCGGCGGGGATCCTCGCGGAGGTGAAGGATTTGGGTGGGGCCGAAGAGCTTGGCGCATCGAATGCACTCGACCGCGGGGTTGCTGACAAGCTCGGCAGACTCGGGCATCGGATACCCTCCGGTTTCGATCGGGTTTCGCGCGATTCCAGTGGGAGCGCGCGTGTCTTCGCGGGCCCCATTGTAGGGTTGCCCGGCGCCATCGTCCAGAGGGGCTGGTGGGGGCGGTCGTGACCGAGGCGAGAAGCGGCGCCTACGATCCGGCGCTCGCCGCCTCCTACTGGAGCGGCCCGAGGCACGAGCTCGGCGACGAGCTCGCCGCCGTCCTGAGCCTGGGCGAGCCGCCGGCCGTGAACGAAGCGTACGACGCCTGGGAAACAGGGCTCCTCCTCGACGCGATCGGCGATCGGCTCGAGGAGCTTGGGCTCGACCTCGGCGCCGGCGTCGGGCGCGTCGCGGTGCGAGTGGCCCCTCGGCTCCGCCGCCTCACGTGCGGCGATCTGGCGCCCGGGATGCTCGCGCGGCTACGCCGGAACGCGGCCCGGCACCGGGTCGCAAACGTCGATCCGGCCCGGATCCGGTCCGATGGGCTGCCCTTCCGGAGCGGTACCTTTTCCCTCGTGCTCTGCCTGGGTCTCCTCGAGCATCTGCCGCGCGCCGCCCAGCGGGCCACGATCGCGGAATCGGCGCGGGTCCTTCGCCCCGGAGGAGTTCTCGCGCTGGTTCTCAACAACCCGGAGAGCCGCTTTCTCCAGGACCCCGGAGACAATCCGTTCCGCGATGGGCTTCAGCGCGAGAGCGGCTACTACTGCGCCGTGGTCTCCGAGTCCGTGGTCCTAGAGGAAGCGGCCGGCGACTTCGACCGCCAGACCCTCGGATCGAACCTCTTCTATTCGCTCCAGCGCCACGCGGCGCGCGCGCTCCCGGATTCCTCCCGGCGGGACCCGAAGCTCCGGCCGTTTTTCGAGCGCGCGGCGGCGTGGGACCGCGCGGTGCGCCCGGTGGGACCCCTCCCGCGCTCGGCCGCCGATCATCACCTCTACCTCCTCGTGCGGCGATGAGCTCCGGGCCGATCCTCGTCACCGGCGGCGCGGGCTACATCGGCTCGATCCTCGTCCGGCTGCTCTTGACGCAAGGGGAGCGGGTCCGCGTTGTCGATCGGATGCTCCACGGCGCCCACGGTCTCGTGGAGCTGAGCCAGGACGTGAATCTCGAGGTGATGCAGCGGGACCTTCGCGATCCGCGCGCGCACGGCGACATCTTGGAAGGCGTCACGACGGTGATCCACCTCGCCGCGATCGTGGGGGACAAGGCGTGCGCGCTCGATGAAGAGCTGGCGGTTCAGACGAACTGGACGGCCACCGTGGCCTTGGCCCGGAGCGCCGCGGCGCGCGGGGTCAAGCGATTCGTCTTCGCATCCACCTGCAGCGTCTACGGAGAGGGCCGCGAGGAGGTGCTGACCGAAGGCTCGCCGGTCAAGCCGCTCTCGCTCTACGCCGAGACCCGTTGGCACGCGGAGCAGGGACTCTTGGAGACGGTGGGGCTCGAGCAGCTCGAGCCGATCTTGTTGCGCTTCGGTACGGTCTACGGGCTCTCGCCGCGGATGCGTTTCGATCTGGTCGTCAATCTCCTCACGCTCCGGGCGGTGAGCACCGGGGAGGTGTCGATCTTCGGCGGGACGCAGTGGCGTCCCTTCGTTCACGTGCAGGACATCGTCCGCGCGCTCGTCACGGCGACGACGGCGACGCTCCCGGAGGGACCGCCGATCCTGAACGTGGGGGACAACCTTGAGAACTACCAGCTCCGCGATCTCAAGGAGGAGCTCGAGTCGCGAATCCCCGGCGTGCGCGTCTCGATCGTCCCCGAGGCCACGGACCCGCGCACCTATCGCGTCTCGTTCGACCGGATCGAGCACCTATGGGGGTTCCGAGCCACGAAGCGGGTCGGGGACGGAATCGAGGAGGTGGCGCGCGCCCTT